>DASZTU010000042.1:0-13775 GCA_035547975.1 Devosiaceae bacterium
TTCTACGCGCCCGATGGCGGCGGCGACCCGATCCTCTACCAGCACCTGTTCTGGTTCTTCGGCCACCCTGAGGTCTACATCCTGATCCTGCCGGGCTTCGGCATCGTCAGCCAGATCGTCTCGACCTTCTCGAAAAAGCCGATCTTCGGTTATCTCGGCATGGTTTACGCCATGGTGGCGATCGGCGGCGTCGGCTTCGTCGTGTGGGCGCACCACATGTACACGACCGGCCTCAGCCTCGACGTGCAGCGCTACTTCGTCGCCGCGACCATGGTCATCGCGGTGCCGACGGGGGTGAAGATCTTCTCCTGGCTCGCGACCATGTGGGGCGGCTCGATCACCTTCCGCACCCCGATGCTCTGGGCCCTCGGCTTCATCTTCCTCTTCACCATCGGCGGCGTCACGGGCGTCGTGCTCGCCAATGCCGGTGCCGACCGGGCGCTCCACGACACCTACTACGTGATCGCGCACTTCCACTACGTGCTGTCGCTGGGTGCCGTGTTCGCGATCTTCGCCGCCTGGTACTACTGGTACCCGAAGATGTTCGGCCTGATGTACAATGAGACGCTGGCCAACTGGCACTTCTGGATCACCTTCATCGGCGTCAACGTCATCTTCTTCCCGCAGCACTTCCTTGGCCTCGCCGGCATGCCGCGGCGCTATATCGACTACCCGGATGCCTTCGCGTTCTGGAACCGCATCTCCTCGATCGGCTACTACATCACTTTCGTCGGGCTGCTGCTGTTCCTCTACATCCTCTGGGAAGCGGCCTCGAAGAAGCGCAAGGCGGCCGACAATCCGTGGGGCGAAGGCGCGACGACGCTCGAGTGGACCCTTTCCTCGCCGCCGCCGTTCCATCAGTTCTCGACCCTGCCGCGCATCGGCTCGGGGCCGTCGCACTGAGCCTGAGGTGACGGCGTGAATTGAACGCCCCCGGGCCGGTCCCGGGGGCGGAGCCTTGCAAGAGGCGCGCCGGGGTGGAAGAACGGCGCCGGAAAGGGTTTTGACCCGCTTCCGAAGCACCACCCGCAATGACGGAGGCCGCCGGACCCGACCGGCGACATCCATGACGCAAAGGTTACGACGTTTGGCCTACCTCGACGACAGCCCGAATCTTTCCGCCCCAGAGCGGCAGTTGTCGCTCGTGGCCGGCGCCCGGGTGGGCGACTATTTCGCGCTGCTCAAGCCGCGCGTCATGTCGCTCGTGGTGTTCACGGCCATTGTCGGCATGTTCCTGGCCCCCGGCCACATCCATCCGGTCATCGGGGCGATTTCGATCCTCTGCATCGCGGTGGGCGCAGGGGCGTCCGGTGCCCTCAACATGTGGTACGACGCCGATATCGATGCCGTGATGAGCCGGACCCTGAACCGGCCGATTCCCTCGGGCCGGGTCGAGCGCAACGACGCGCTGGCGCTCGGCCTCGTTCTCTCCGGTTTCTCGGTGATACTCCTCGGCCTCGCCGCGAACTGGCTGGCGGCGGGGCTCCTCGCGTTCACGATCTTCTTTTACGCCGTCATCTATACCGTCTGGCTCAAGCGCTCGACGCCGCAGAACATCGTCATCGGCGGCGCCGCGGGCGCCTTCCCGCCGATGATCGGCTGGGCCTGCGTCACCGGCGGCATCGACATCTCGTCGGCCCTCCTCTTCCTCATCATCTTTCTCTGGACGCCGCCGCATTTCTGGGCTCTGGCGCTCTACAAGCAGGGCGACTACGGCGCGGCCAGAATCCCGATGATGCCCAACGTCAAGGGCGAGCGACACACCAAGGTCGAGATCGTCGTCTATTCGGTGCTGCTGGTTGCCTCGACCCTGGCGCCGCTCGCGACCGGGCTCGCCGGCTGGCCCTATGGTACCGTCGCGGCGATTACCGGCGCGTGGTTCCTCGTTCTCGCCGGCCAGTTGTTCCGGGCCGACGGCATCGAGATGAAGAAGCTCGGCCGGAAGCTCTTCATCTATTCCTCGTCCTATCTCTTCGTGATCTTCCTCGCCCTGGTGCTCGATCACACGCTTCGCCTGGTGGGCGGCCCATGACGCCCGTCGACGTCGATCGCAACGACCTGATACTCAAGCGCCGGCGCCAGCGCTCCATTGCGCTCGCCCTCGTGCTCGTCGCCTTTGTCCTCATCGTCTACGTGCTGACTTTCGTGAAGATGGGGATGTACCACACGCTATGACCGTGACGCCCAACGAGCCGCTCATCTCCCGCAATCGCAACCGCTGGGCCGCTTACGCGCTCACGGGCGTCGTCGCGCTGATGGTCGGGGCCTCCTATGCCGCCGTGCCCCTCTACAAGATCTTCTGCCAGGCGACGGGCTATGGCGGAACCACCCAGCGGGCGACCGGCAACCCGAAGGGGATCATCGACCGCGAGATGACGGTGCGTTTCGATTCGAACATGAGCGCCGGCATTCCCTGGACCGTGACCCCGGCCCAGCCGGTCACCGCCAAGGTTGGCACGATCGAGACCATCGACTTCATCGCCCACAACAATTCGGACAAGCCCGTCACCGGGCAGGCGAGCTTCAACGTCTCGCCCGAGGGCACCGGCGTCTACTTCAACAAGATCCAGTGCTTCTGCTTCACCCAGCAGACGCTGCAGCCCGGCGAGACGGTTCAGATGCCGGTGGTGTTTTTTGTCGATCCGGACATCGCGAAAGATCATGACCTCGATACCATTCGCGATATAACCCTCTCCTACACCTTCTACCCTTCAGCCAAACAGGGAAGCTGATACATGGCGCATGCCGGTGTGAACCACGATTATCACCTCGTAAATCCGAGCCCGTGGCCGATCGTCGGCTCGGTGTCGGCTTTCGTGCTCGCGGTCGGCGCGATCCTCTTCATGCGCCATGTGACGCCCTGGATCATGGTCATCGGCGCCATCGGCGTGGTCTACACCATGTACGCGTGGTGGAGCGACGTGATCCGCGAGTCGGTCTCCGGCGACCACACCCGCGTGGTGCAGCTGTCGCACCGCTACGGCATGATGCTGTTCATCGCCTCCGAGGTGATGTTCTTCGTCGCCTGGTTCTGGGCCTATTTCGACGGCTTCTTCCGGCACGCCGACCCGGCGCAGTTTGCGCGTGTCGCGGCAACCAGCGCCAGCTGGCCCCCGACCGGTGTCGAACTCTTCAATCCCTGGCACTTCCCGCTGTTCAACACGCTGACCTTGCTCTGCTCGGGCACGACCGTCACCTGGGCGCACCACGCCCTGCTCGAAGGCGACCGCGAGGGGCTCAAGTGGGGCCTGGTGCTGACGATCCTCCTCGGCATCACGTTCACCTGCGTGCAGGCGATCGAGTATGCCCATGCGGGCTTTGCCTACTCGGGCGACTACTACGGCGCCTCGTTTTTCATGGCGACCGGCTTCCACGGCTTCCACGTGATCGTCGGCACCATCTTCCTCATCGTCTGCCTCGTGCGCGTGCTCAACGGCCAGATCACCCTGCAGCATCACCTGGGCTTCGAATTCGCGGCCTGGTACTGGCACTTCGTCGACGTGGTGTGGCTGTTCCTGTTCGCCTCGATCTACGTCTGGGGCTCGTGGGGCGTCTCGCTGCCGCCGGGCTGAGGCGCACGTTAGGAGACAACGATTTTCCTGGGGCGCGGCCATGCTGCGCCCCAACTCTTTTGCGAGGCATGGGCATGGCCGATACCAGCTATCCACCGATCTCGCCGTTTGCGGCCGGCATGACCTGTCGGTGCCCACGCTGCGGCAGGGGCCGGCTCTTCTCGGGGTTCTTGACCCTGGCGCCCCGCTGTGAGGTGTGCGGTCTCGACTATGCCTTCATTGACAGCGGCGACGGGCCCGCCGTGTTCGTGATCTTTGCCGTCGCGCCAATCGTGGTCGTTCTCGCCGTCATCCTCGAGGCCCTGGTGCACCCGGCGCCCTATGTTCATCTCATCATCTGGCTGCCGGTGACGGTGATCCTCTGCCTTGCGCTGCTGCGCCCGTTCAAGGCCACCATGATCGCCCTCCAATACCATCACGCGGCGGGCGAGGGGCGCCTCAAGTGACCGAAGCCGCCCTTCCGGCGGAGCGCCGGCGCCCGCGCTGGGCCGTCTGGCTGTTTGCCGGCGCCATGGCGCTGCTGGGCCTCTTCTTTCTCGGGCTCGGCAAGTGGCAGCTCGATCGGCTGGCGTGGAAGGAAGGCCTGATGGCGGACGTCGCCGCCAACATGCACCAGCCGCCGGCGACCTTTCCGCCCATCGCCGAGTGGCAGCACCTCGACCTCGATAGATGGCAGTACCGACCCGTAACGGTCACCGGCCGTTATGAGGCTGGCGAAACGGTTCGCGTCTTCGTGGGGCTCACCGATGCCGCGCGCGGCCAGTATCACGGGCCGGGCTACTGGATCATGACCCCGCTCACCCTCGAGGGCGGCGGCACCGTGTGGATCGACCAGGGCTTCGTCCCGCAGGCTGAGGCCGACCGCTTTGCTGACGGGGGCGGCGTGCCGACGGGCACCGTCACCCTCTCAGGCGTCGCCGTTCCTTCGGAGAGCGCGGACATGTTCACCCCCACCCCCGACGCGGCCCACCGCATCGACTGGACGAGGGATCTCGGCCGGCTCTCGAAATCCCTGCCGGCGGCGGCCCAGCCCGTCGCCCCGCTCTACATCGATCTCCCCGCGGGCGCGCGCGGGGCCTTGCCGCAGGGCGGCGAGACCGTGGTCGACTTCCCCAATAACCACCTCGGCTACGCCGCGACCTGGTTCGGCTTCGCGCTCACCACCTTCATCATGCTGGCGGAGTGGCTGCGGCGGCAGTTCAAGCGGGGCAGGGCGTAGGAGGGAGCGGTTACCCTCGCCGCGCGATGGGAAGGACGCGGCAGCTCCAGCGGGCAGGCCGAGGCACTATCCCTTGCTGCGCCCGCCGTGAGCCGCACCCGGAAATCGAGCCTTCGCCAATCCTTGCGCCGCCACGCCCGTTTCACTAGGTTGCGCCAACTTTCACGGGGCGGCTCTTCCGACCGATGCAATTCGTTTCGACGCGCGGCGAGGCGCCGGTGCTCAGCTTCTCGGACGCGGTGCTCGCCGGCCTCGCGCGTGACGGCGGCCTCTATGTGCCGGAGACCTGGCCTCAACTCGACGCCGCGTCCATCGAGCGTTTTGCGACCGCCCCCTTCCCGGACATCGCCCAGGCGGTCATCGCCCCGTTCGTCGGCGACGAACTGCCCGCTGGCGCCTTGCGATCGATGATCGACGAGGCGTACGCCACTTTCCGCCATCCCTCGACCACTCCCCTCCTCGAGCTCGAGCCGGGCCACCATCTGCTCGAGCTTTTTCATGGCCCGACGCTTGCCTTCAAGGACGTCGCCATGCAGCTCCTCGCCCGGCTGATGGATCATATCCTCGCCGCCCGAGGCGAACGCGCGACCATTGTCGGCGCCACATCGGGCGATACCGGCTCGGCCGCCATCGAGGCGTTCCGCGGCCGCGACCGCATCGACATCTTCATCCTCCACCCGGAGGGACGCACCTCCGAGGTGCAGCGCCGCCAGATGACCACGGTGCTCGACGCCAATGTTCACAACATCGCGCTGCGCGGCACGTTCGATGACTGCCAGACGATCGTGAAGGGCCTCTTCAACAACCACCGCTTTCGCGATCGGGCAAAGCTTTCGGGCGTCAATTCCATCAACTGGGGCCGCATCGTCGCGCAGATCGTCTACTACTTCAAAGCCGCGGCCGAACTCGGCGCCCCGACTCGCAAAATCGCATTTACGGTGCCGACCGGCAATTTCGGCGACATCTTTGCCGGCTATGCGGCCTACCGCATGGGGCTGCCCATCGAGCGGCTGCATATTGCGACCAACGCCAACGACATTTTGGCGCGGACGGTCGCGACCGGCCGCTACGAGGTCGGCAGCGTCACCCCGACCATCAGCCCGTCGATGGACATCCAGGTGTCCTCGAACTTCGAACGGCTGCTGTTCGAAGTGGTGAAGCGCGATGCAGGGGCCGTCCGCCGGCTAATGCAGCAACTCGCCCAGTCCGGCGCCTTCACCCTGCCCCAGGAGGCGCTCCGCCGCATCCGCATGGGATTTGCGGCCGCGCGCGCCGACGAGGAAGAGACGGAAGCGGCCATCCGCTCGACCTACGAACGATCCGGCTACCTGCTCGATCCGCACACCGCTGTCGGCGTGTCCGTGGCCCGCCGCTCGCGGCAGCCGGACGTCCCGATGGTCACCCTCGCAACCGCCCACCCGGCAAAGTTCCCCGCGGCCGTCAAGCGGGCGACGGGAGTTGAACCGCCTTTGCCGGTGTGGTTGGCTGATCTCTACGGCCGCCCAGAGCGTTATGACGTTCTCGACAACGACCAGGCGGCGGTCGAGGCTTATGTGCTGGCCCGCACGCGGGCCGGGACGTAGTGGACATGCTGGCCTTCTGGCTAGGCATCTTCCGGCGCCCGTCGCCGGCGACGATATGGAGGCGAGCACCTTATGGCGCTCGACACTCCGGGAGGATTGAGTGACCGTCAGGACCACCAAGCTCGACAACGGCATGACCGTGCTGACGGACGACATGCCCCACCTCGAAAGTGCCTCGATCGGCATTTGGGTCAAGGCGGGCTCCCGTTCCGAGACGGTCGAAGAGCACGGTATCTCCCACATGCTCGAGCACATGGCCTTCAAGGGCACCCCGACGCGCTCGGCCCGCGAGATTGCCGAAGCGATCGAGAACGTGGGCGGCGACCTCAACGCCGCCACCTCGATCGAGCACACCGGCTATTTTGCCCGCGTCCTCAAGGAGGATGTGGGCCTTGCCGGCGATATCCTCTCGGACATCCTCCAGAATTCGCTGTTCGACAAGGATGAACTCGACCGCGAGCAGCAGGTCATCGTGCAGGAGATCGGCGCCGCCCGCGACAACCCGGACGACCATGTCTTCGATCTCTTCCAGCAGGCCGCCTATCCCGACCAGCCGATCGGCCGGACGATTCTGGGTACGGTCGATTCCGTGAACCGTTTCGGACCGGATTCCATCCGCTCCTACATGGACCGCAACTATGTCGGCGACCACATGGTGATCTGCGCCGCCGGCAACATCGAGCACAACCAGCTGGCCGACATCGCCAACGACCGTTTCCACAACCTGCGGCGCAACGGCGCCCCCGAGCCGCTCAAGGCCCATTATGTCGGGGGTGAGGAACGGCTGGTGTCCGATCACGAGCAGGCGCACATCGTGCTCGGCTTCGAGGGCCGCGCCTACAACTCCGACGGCTTCTATGCCGCGCAGGTCCTGGCCTCGATCCTCGGCGGCGGCATGAGTTCGCGCCTCTTCCAGGAGGTGCGCGAGAAGCGCGGTCTTTGCTATTCGGTCTATGCCTTTCACTGGGCCTTCGCCGACAGCGGCATTTTCGGCGTTGCGGCCTCGACGGGTGAGGACCAGGCCAAGGAACTGGTCCCCGTCGTGCTCGACGAGCTCCGCCGGGCGACCGAGACGATTACCGAGGAAGAGGTGATTCGGGTCCGCAACCAGATCCGCGCCGGGCTGCTGATGTCCCTCGAGAGCCCGAGTTCCCGCGCCGGGCAGCTGGCCCGCCAGCAGATCCTCTGGGGCCGGGTGATCCCGCTGCAGGAGACGGTCGACCGCATCAACCGAATCACGGCCGAGCGCGTGAAGCAGGTCGCCGGGCAGATCTTTGCGGGCGACCGCCTCTCGCTGGCAAGCATCGGGCCGGTGGAGGGGTTGCCCGACTACGAGGCCATCTCGCAGTACCTCAAGAACTAGGCGCCCGCGGTGCCGGCCTTCTTTCCGCGTCTCCCGGGCCTGTCCTGATCCATGGTCTGGCCCTTCCTTCCACGCGACGAGACGCCGATTCTGCGCGGGCGCCAGGTCGTGCTGCGGGGGCCCCGTCCGCGCGATTATGCCGCCTGGCGCGACCTGCGGCGGCAGAGCCGGGACTTCCTCAGGCCCTTCGAGCCCCGCTGGAGCGAGGCCGACCTCACCCGGCGCGTTTTCATGGCGCGCCTGAAGCGCGGCCGGGCCGAGGCGATGCAGGGCACCGACTTCAATTTCCTGATCTTTCTGCCGCGCGGCAAACGGGAGCTGCTGGTGGGTGGCCTCACCCTGTCAAACATCCGCCGGCGGGCGGCCCAGCACGTCAATCTCGGCTACTGGATGGGCAAGGACTACGCCGGCAACGGCCTCATGACCGATGCGGTCGCGACGGTCCTGCCATTCGTCTTCAACACCCTCGGCCTGCACCGCATTCATGCGGCCTTCCTGCCGACCAACGTGGCCTCGCGCCGCGTCCTTGAAAAGAACGGATTCAAAGAGGAGGGGTATGCGGAGAGCTATCTCCAGATCGACGGCAGATGGGCCGACCATGTTCTCTTCGGCCTCTCGCGCGAGCAGTACGACCGGGCGGCTCGGGCAGCCGCGCGCTGAATGCTTGTCCCGGCCTGCAAAGGTCGCTACGAGTTTCGCCTGATTTTCCGGGATCCTCACGCTTGATGCGCCATCTGCTGACCCTCGCGCTGAGTTTGCTGCTTGCGCTCGTGGGGGTCTTGCCCGTTTACGCCTTCCAGGTGATCTCGGTTCCCGACGACGTCAATGCGGTCAACCTCACCAACGTCATCGAGATCGCCCCCGGCACCAACGGCAAGGTGCAGCTCTCGACCGCGGCTGACGCCTCCGGCATCATCCGGCGCATCGAGGTGCTGGCCTCCCAGCCCGGCACCAACCCCGATTGGGCCCTCTTCGCCCTCAAGAACAATTCCGACGCGCAGATCGAGCGGCTGCTCGTCGCGCCATTCTTCCGGCTCCCCGGCTCCGGCATTTTTCGCCCTGATCTCGGCAGCGACCGCATCAAGGCGCTGACGCCGAGCCTCGGGATTCGCCCCACGCGCGTCGCCGACAGCGAGGCGGACGTGTTCGACGTCGTGCTCGATCCCGGCGCCACCGTCACCTTCATCGCTGAGCTCTCGTCGAATTCGCTGCCTGAGCTCTACATGTGGAAGCCGGACGCCTATCGCGACTACGTCAACTCCTTCACGCTGTTTCGGGGCGTGGTGCTCGGCATTTCGAGCCTCGGGGCGGTGTTCCTGACCATCATGTTCGCGGTGAAGGGGAGGGGCATCTTCCCGGCGACAGCGGCCTTCGCCTGGGCGGTGCTGATCTACCTCCTCATCGATTTCGGGGTGCTGGGGCGCCTCTTGGGCATCGGCAACGGCTCCATGCAGCCTTTCCGCGCCGCCTCCGAGGCGCTGATCGCGACGACCCTCTTCGGGTTCCTCTTCATCTACCTCAATCTCCACCGTTGGCATTTGCGCTTCATCCATCTGGCGCTGGTCCTGGCGGCGGTGTTCGTGGGGCTCCTGACCTTCGCCTTCTTCCAGCCGGCGATCGCAGCGACGGTTGCGCGGCTGGTCCTGGCGCTGCTCGGCGTTTCGGGTTTCTTCCTGATCCTGCTGCTGGCCCTGCGCGGCTACGACCGCGCCGTGCTGATCGTGCCGACGTGGATCATCTACATCGCCTGGCTTTTCTATTCCTGGCTGGTCCTGACCGGGCAGGTGTCCAACGACGTGGCCCAGCCGGCCGTCGCCGGCGGCCTCGTGCTCATGGTGATGCTGCTGGGGTTCACCTCGGTGCAGCACGCCTTTGCCGACGGGCAGGTATCGATCGGCACGCTGAGCGAAGTGGAGCGGCGGGCCCTGGCCCTCACCGGTTCGGGCGACTTCGTCTTCGACTGGAACATCGAGCGCGACCGCGTTTCGGTATCGGAGGAACTGGCGACCCGCCTGGGCGAGCGGCGAGGCGCCCTGCGGGGCGCCATCAAGCGCTGGCTCGACCGCATTCACCCGGAGGACCGCGATCGGTTCCGCACTTCCTTCGACACCCTCGTCGAACTGCGCCGCGGCAAGGTCTCAACCGACATCCGTGTCGCCTGCCACGATGGCTCCTACCGGACCTTTCGCATGCGGGTTAAGCCCGTGCTGGGCGGCGATTCGCAGGTCAACCGCATCGTCGGCACGCTGCAGGACGTGACCGAGGAGCGCAGCTCCCGCGAGCGCCTGCTGCACGACGCGGTGCACGATACGCTCACCGGCCTCCCCAACAAGCAGCTCTTCCTTGACCGGCTGGAGCGCGCCCTCGTTCGTGCCAAAAGCCCCAACGGGGTCAGGCCGGCCGTCTTCCTCATCGACATCGACCACTTCATCGAGCTCGAGGAGAAGGTCGGGCACGCCGCGGCCGATTCGGTGCTCCTCGCCATCTCGCGCCGCGTGTCGCGGGTGATGCGGCCGCTCGATACCGTCGCGCGCATTTCCGCCGACCAGTTTGCGGTGGTCCTCTCCTCCGAGCAGTCGGCGCAGAAGATCGCCGAGACGGCCGAGCAGATCCGCAAGGCGCTCAAGGCGCCGTTCAACTTCGGCGACAAGGATTTGACCCTCACCGCCTCGATCGGCGTCACGATCTACGAGAACCAGCCGATGGCGGCGGCCGACGTGCTGCGCGATGCCGAGCTCGCCATGTACTACGCCAAGCGGCTCGGCGGGGACCGCATCGAAGCCTATCGTGCCTCGGCCCGCACCATCACCGCCTACAACCGCGCGACCGAGGAAGACCTCGACCGCGGCATGCGCCAGGGCGAGCTTCAGGTGCAGTTCCAGCCCATCATGGACCTCCATTCCGGCTCCATCGCCGGCGCGGAGGCGCTGATGCGCTGGAACCACCCGACGCGCGGGCTGGTCAATCCGGACGAATTCATCCCGCTGGCCGAGCGCTCGGGGCTGATCGATCGCCTCGGCCGGCTGGCCTTCGAGCAGGCGGCCTTCCAGATGCGCGACTGGCTGAACCACCTGTCGCTGCCGCCGGACTTCTTCGTCTCGATCAATCTCTCACCGAGCCAGCTGCAGACCGAAACCTTGGTCAACGATCTGCGACGCGTGCTGCAGGACCATCGCGGCATCGCCGGGCACCTCAAGCTCGAGATCACCGAATCGCAGGCGATGACCAACCCCGAGCACTCGGCCTATGTCCTTGGCGAGTTGCGCAATCTCGGCGTTGGCCTCGCGCTCGACGATTTCGGCACCGGCCACTCCTCGCTGAGCTATCTTCACCGCTTCCCGATCGACACCATCAAGATCCCGGCGCCCTTCGTGCAAATCTCCGATGAGAACGGCATGGCCCACACGCAGGCCCCGATCATCCGGGCGATCGTCGCGCTCGCCGCCGAACTCGACATCCTCGTGGTCGGGGAGGGGGTGGAGAATCTCGACGAGATCGACCGGCTGCGCGAGCTCGGGTGCCACTACGCGCAAGGCTACGCTTTCGGCGCGGCGATGAACGGTGTCGAGATGCAGAAGAAGCTCCAGGGCCAGTCGGTCGGGCGCAAGCAGCTGGCGCACTAGCATCCCGCCCGCTGCAGCTGTTGGACAGCTCCTGCTGCGGGGCGCGGCTTAAGGCGGTCAGGCCCGTCCGGCTGTCGAGCTCAGTGTCGCACGCGTGATCCCGAGGCCCCTGAGGGCCCGGTCGTAGCGCTCGCCGAGCGGCGCGCCGAACAGGAGCTGCCGATCGAACGGGACCGTAAGCCAGCCATTGGCGCGGATCTCCTCCTCGAGCTGGCCGGCGGCCCAGCCGCAATAGCCGAGCGCGAAGAGCGAATCCGCCGGCGCGGTGCCGAAGGCCATCGCCTTGAGCACGTCGAGCGTTGCGGTGAGGCAGATGTCGTCGTTGACGGCGTAGGAATTGCCGTCGCGGAAATAGTCGTCCGAGTGGAGCACGAAGCCGCGCCCGCGCTGCACCGGGCCGCCGCGCAGCACCTCGCGGTCCCGGATGCGCGACGGCAGGCGGATGATGTCGCTCTTTTCGCCGAGTTCGAGCTCTTCGAGGATGTCGCCGAAGCGCATGTCGTCGAGGCTCTGGTTCACCACGAGACCCATGGCGCCTTCCTCACCGTGACCCACCACATAGATCACCGTGTCGCGAAAGCGGTCGTCGCCCATCTCAGGCATGGCAACCAAGAACTGGCCCTTGAGCGATAGCATGGCGCGCTCCCTGGCGGGATCGGCGCTGCTAGGGCTAGGGGCGCGGATCTCGCAAAATTCTGCCTCCCCCTACATGTTAGAGCTTTGCCGGTTCGGCGCAAGGCTGTCTCGCCGATCACGGAGCCCTGAAACAATGTGCTTTCCGCTTTCGGGCGCGCTGGGTTATCGCGAGGGTATGCGCACCGTTATCGCCTCACTCGCCGTCGCCCTGCTCCTCGCGTCCCCCGCCTTTGCGGCCGCCACTCCATGGCAGGAGGTGGCACCCGGCACCCGGCTCCGCCTCATCACCAGCGACGTCCTTGACGCCGACGGCACGACGCTCGTCGGCCTCGATCTCGATATGCCCGAGGGCTACAAGACCTACTGGCGCCTGCCGGGCGAAACGGGCATTCCGACCCAGTTCGACACGACCGGCTCGACGGGGGTAGGGGCGCCGGCGCTCGAATGGCCGTTCCCGGTCGCCGAAAAGATCGAGGGCTTTCTCGACTACGTCTATCACGGGCAAACCGTGCTCCCCGTCCGGCTGGCGGTGAAAGGCACTTCCCCAATGCTCGAGGCGAGTGTCGCGATGGGTGTCTGCTCGCAGGTCTGCGTGCCCATCAAGGCCCATTTCGCCTTGCCGCTGAGCTTCGCCGCCGCCGATCCGGCCGAATCGATTCGCCTCAAGCAGGCCGAGTCGCTCGTCCCCATCCCCTGGGACAGGGGCGATCCCCCCTTTGAGGGCGTAGCGTTCGATCCCGCTTCGGCTGCTCTGCGGCTGACTGTCACGGACCCGCACATCGATCCCGGCTCGATCATCGCCTCCACCGCCGACCCCACGGTGATCTTCGACACGCCGCAAAAAAGCCCGGATGGCCGCTCATTTCTCCTGCCCCTCAGGGCCAGGGATGTCGGCTCGAAATGGGCACAGAGCCCGGTCCGGCTGACGTTCATGACCGACAAGGGATCGTACGAGGTCTCAGAACGCGTGACGTTGTCCAAGCCCTGATCTATGGTGCGCCCCGCGCAGGGCAGGAATACGGGGACCGGAAAGCTGGCATGACGAGGACGATTGAACCGGGCGACCGCATCCCGTCGGTGCCCGTCAAGCTTATCGATTCTGCCGGCGTGACGGACACGACGAGCGATGAGGCCCTCGGGCGCGGACGCGTGGTGTTCTTCGCGGTGCCGGGCGCCTTCACCCCCACCTGCCACACAAATCACCTCCCGGGCTTCATCGCCAACGCGGGCAAGATGAAGGCCGCCGGGATCGAACGGATCGTCTGTGCGTCGGTCAATGACCACCACGTCATGAAAGCCTGGGCGGCCGCGACGAACGCCCTCGGTACCATCGATTTCCTGGCCGACGGCAACGGCGCGCTCGCCCGCGCCCTCGGGCTCGACAACGACATGAGCGCTTCGGGCATGGGGCTGCGTTTCCAGCGCAGCGCGATGATCATCGAGAACGGCGTGGTGAGGAGCGTGTTCGGCGAGGAAAAACCGGGGCAGGTCACCGGCAGCGGCGCGCCGGCCATATTGCTTGCGCTGCAGGGAGCACCGGTTTAGCCCGCTTGATCGCGGGCGACCGGGCAGGGTCGCCGCGCGATTTCATGGTGGTCCGGGACGGCAGGGAGCTCTTCCGGAATTGACAGTGACGCGCCGCCTTCTGGGTTGCGCATCGGGGGAAAGGGCGTTGATGATATCTCTGAGGGCCGCGAACGCGGCGGTTCGCGTGGCATCTGCCGGTCTGCTGGCCGCGGCGCTCGGCGGCTGTTCGATGGACCTCTTCGGCTCGGGTCC
>DASZTU010000043.1:0-3706 GCA_035547975.1 Devosiaceae bacterium
GAAGCCCTCGCCCGAGAACCTCCAGGAGCTCTACCTCGAGTCCCTCGCCGCCATCGGGCTCGATTCGAGGCTACACGACATCCGCTTCGTCGAGGACGACTGGGAAAATCCGACGCTCGGCGCCTGGGGTCTCGGCTGGGAAGTCTGGTGCGACGGCATGGAGATCAGCCAGTTCACCTACTTCCAGCAGGTCGCCGGCTTCGAATGCAATCCGGTCTCCGGCGAGCTGACCTACGGGCTCGAGCGCCTCGCCTGCTACCTCCAGAATGTCGACGCCATCATGGACCTCAACTTCAACGGTGGGGGCGACAATTCCAAGGTCACCTATGGCGACGTCTTCCTCCAGAACGAGCAGGAGCAGTCGCGCTACAATTTTGAGGCGGCCGATACCGACATGCTCTTCCGTCACTTCGCGGATGCCGAAAACGAGTGCCGCGCGCTGCTGAAGCGAGGCCAGGTGACCCCCGAGAAGCACCAGCTCGCGATTCCGGCCTACGAGCAGGTGCTGCGCGCCGCGCACAACTTCAACCTGCTCGACGCCCGCGGCGTCATTTCGGTCACCGAGCGGCAGAGCTACATCCTGCGTATCCGCGAGCTCGCCAAGGCCTGCGGGGCCGCCTGGCTGCAGACGGCCGGCGGCGGCGCCGCGTGAGAAGACCCGCCCGGCCATGAAACGGAAGCGGCCGGAGAAGCGGACGCGGTCGAGCTCGGCGCCCGTCAATCTCGCCGCGAAGGCTTTGGGCACCAAGCTCTTCGGCCAGCGCATTCTGACGGCCCGAAAGGCCTATAGCCGCAAGGTGAAGCACAGGCAGGCGCCGGATGCGGACCAGTCCGGGCCTCCCTTCGTCTGGCGCCGCGGGCATCCGGAGACGGACAGCGACTGAGGCCCGCGCGTCCTTTTCGCCCGGGGTGCGAATTCATCCTGCATTCATCGAAGCGTCTCTAGCGTCGCCCCCGCATTCCCGCCGATATTGCTTCGCCGCGGTCGCAATGCCAGTGTCCACGCTAGCGGGCCCGGCGGCCCGACGGGGGAAATCATGATCGGTTGGATCGTCGTCGTCGTCATTCTGGCGATCGCCGCTTACGCGGTCGTCATGTACAACAACCTCGTTTCCAACCGGCAGCTCACCCAGGAAGGCTGGTCGGGAATCGACGTGCAGCTCAAGCGCCGCGCCGACCTCATCCCCAACCTGCTCGAGACGGTGAAGGGCTATATGAGCCACGAGCGCGAAACGCTCGAGGCAGTGACCAACGCGCGTGCGGCAGCGACCGCCGGCGCAACCGGCTCACCGGAGCAACGGGCGCAGCTCGAGGGCGCCCTTTCCGGCGCGCTCGGCCGGCTGATGGCGGTGGCCGAGGCCTATCCGGACCTCAAGGCGAACACGACCTTCCTCGAGTTCCAGGCGGCGCTCCAGAAGATCGAGGACGAACTGCAGCTCGCCCGCCGCTACTACAATGGCACGGCGCGCAACCTCAACGTCGCGGTGCAGTCGTTCCCGTCATCGATCATCGCCTCGATGTTCCACTTCACGACCGCCCAGTATTTCGAGCTGGACAACCCGGCGGACCGCGCCGTGCCGACGGTCAAATTCAGCTGACGGGTCTTTCGATGCGTTTCCTGCGGGGGGTCTTCGCGGCCCTTGTCCTGGTGGCGCTCGCCGCGGTTCCGGCGCTCGCCGCCGAAGAGATCACGCACTTCGACAGCCAAACCGTCCTGCGGACGGACGGCACCGTCGACGTGACCGAGACAATCGATGTCAATGCCGAGGGCGACCGCATCCGGCACGGCATTTTCCGCAACATCTTCACCATTCTGCGCAACGCGGACGGCTCGAAATTCTATTCGAGCCTCAACGTCCTTGGAGTGACCCGCGACGGGCAGCGGGAAGCCTTCACGGTCGAGGGCATCCCGAACGGGCAGCAGGTCAAGATCGGGGACGCCGACACCTTCGTCGATCCCGGCCCGCACAGCTACGTCATCCACTACACCCTCTCGCGCATGGCGCGCTTCTTCCCGGACCACGACGAACTCTACTGGAACGTGACCGGCAACTTCTGGGATTTCCCCATCCTCAGGGCGACGGCGACGATCACGCTGCCCGAGGGTGCAAGAATAGACCGCATTGCCGCCTATACCGGCCCGGTCGGATCGAACGCTGAGGACGCGACCAGCGCAAAGCAGGCGGACAATGTGGTCACTTTCGCCACGACCAAACCGCTCAACCCGGGTGACGGGCTGACGATCGCGGTGGCGTTCCAGAAGGGCATTGTAACCCCGCCGGCCGGCGCCGGGCAGGGGCTCGACTGGATTTCCGACCACCGCGACGCCCTGCTCCCCCCGATCCTGCTGCTCATCGTACTCGGCTACAATTTCCTCGCCTGGAACCGCGTCGGCCGCGATCCGCGCAAGGGAACCATCATTCCGCTGTTCCACCCGCCCGAGGGACTTTCGCCCGCGCTCGTCCACTGGGTGCATCGGATGGGCTGGCAGAAGAATGGCTGGACGGCGATCACCGCGCTGATCTTCGATCTCGGCGTCAAGGGGCTGGTGACGGTCGACAACACCGCAAAGAAGCTGACCGTGGCCTCGGTCGGCGACCAGCCCGTGACGCTGCCGACGGGCGAGAGCCAGCTCAATTCCTACTTCCGTTCGCAGCACACGATCACCATCGACAAGACCACCGGACCCGACCTCGACCGCAAGCGCCGCGAGGTCATCTCCGCGATCGAGAGCGAGAACCGCGGCGCCTATTTCAACAACAACATCGGCTTCATTGTGCTCGGGGCGCTCATCACCGCGATCTGCCTCGGCATCATGGTGTGGCTGGACGTACTCGACGTCACCTGGCTCGTCGCGGGGGTGGTCGGTGGCATCGTCATCGGCGTGATCGTCGGGATTTTTCGGGGGGCGATCGGCGGCCGCTCGCCCTTCGGATTGATCTTCGGCGTGGTCTGGCTCGGCATCTTCGGCTTCAATGCGCTCGCGGCGCTGGGGCGCACTTTCACCAGCGACCTGCCGGTCAACGGGCCCGCGCTGGCCGCCGTCTCGATGGTGCTCGTCACCGTCTTCTTCGCCTTCATCATGCGCGCCCCGACGGTTGCGGGCCGCAAGCTGATGGATCAGATCGACGGCTTCCTGATGTACCTCAACACGGCTGAAAAGAACCGGCTGAATATGCCCGGCGAGCCGGTCCTCACCATCAAGCGCTTCGAGGCCATCTTGCCCTTCGCCATCGCGCTCGGCGTCGAAAAGCTCTGGACCGACAAGTTCAATGCGGCGCTCGCCGCCGGCATGGTGCCGGACGCGACGGGCGCCTACTTCGGACCGGCATGGTACACCGGCGGCAATTTCTCCGACTCGCGCAGCCTTTCCAACAACATCGCGGCGATCTCCTCCGGCATGGCGGCCGCGATGGCGTCCGCGGTCCCTGCCCAATCCTCGTCCTCCGGCTTTGGCGGCGGCGGCAGCTCAGGGGGCGGCGGCGGTGGAGGCGGGGGCGGCGGCTGGTAGCCCCGCGTCTATTCAAGTAGCTGCTCGCCCGCGATCGCATAGGCCCGCCCAAAGCCGGCGTTGAACCTCGCCCGCTCGACGTCGAGGGCGAAAAAGCGGAAGTCCGGCAGGTCGACGTAGATGGCGGCCCTCGGGTGGACGGCAAGGTAGCGTTCGCGCGCCTCCTCTGCCTCCTGTCCACCGGGAGGGATCGGC
>DASZTU010000044.1:0-4075 GCA_035547975.1 Devosiaceae bacterium
TCCTGGTAGTAGGTCCCCGGAATCTCGAGCGGTGCGAACCCCCGGCGTTCGAGGGCGATGGCCGCCCCAAGGATATCGTCGGTCGCGAGCGCCAGATGCTGGACGCCCGAACCGAAATGGCGCTGCACGAACTCGCCGGCAAATGTCCGGCTGCTGTCGGCGCCATTGAGCGTCAGCCGCAGCGATCCCGAAGCTGACGCGACGACCTGGCTTCGGACCAGCCCGGCGGGATCGAGAACGTCGACCATCGGGCTCTTTTCCACCTCGAAGATCGAGCGGTAGAAGAGCACCCAGGTCAGCATCTGGTCGTAGTCCATGGTCTGCGCGAGGTGGTCGATCCGGATCAACCCGCCGGTTTCGTCTGCGGCGTTTCCCAAAGGCACGAACTCGCGATCCCATATCGCGCCCAACGCCTCCGACCGATCGAGGAAGTAGATGAGGCCGCCCCCCACGCCCCGGATGGCAGGGACCATCGTCTCGCCCTCGGCGACGCCCTGCTCGAAGACATTTGCGCCGAGCGCCACGGCGCGCGCGACGGCGGAGCGGGCATCGGGCACCTCGATGCCGAAGGCATAGGCGGAGAGCCCATGCGTCACGTATTGCGAATGGACCAGCCCCTGGGGCTCGGTGTTGACGACCAGGCGGATGTCGCCCTGCCGATAGAGCGTCACCTCCTTGCTCCGGTGCCGGGCGGTAGGCGCGAAGCCGAGCTGCCGCAAAACGTCGGTGAGTGGCGCGACGTCGTCCGGTGCCGCGGCGAACTCGACGAAGGCAATCCCCGCAACGGGACTGCGCGCCGGCATGGCCGGCACCGATTGGCCGAGGAGCGAGGGTTCGCTGCGCCGCACCTGGTCCATCAGGTAGAGCAGGGAGCGGTGCCCGTCGGCCGCGATGACTTTGGGCGATCCGCCGCGGAACTGGTCGTTGAAAACCTCGAGCGACAGGGCGCCGGTATAGCCCGTCGCGGCGACGGCGCGGACGAAGTCGACGACCGGCAGGTCGCCTTCGCCGGGCATCGAGCGAAAGTGCCGGCTGAGATAGAGCAGGTCCATGTCGATGCGCGGCGCGTCGGCGAGCTGGACGATGAAGATGCGGTCAGCCGGGATCGACCGGATTGTCCCGGGATCGATCCGCTTCACCAGGGTGTGGAAGCTGTCGAGGATCAGGCCGACGTTTGGATGGTCGGCGCGGCGGACGATTTCCCAGGCGTCCCGATGATCGTTGACGTGACGCCCCCAGGCGAGCGCTTCGTAGCCGACGCGGATGCCCATGGAGGCGGCCAGTTCGCCCAGTTCCCGCAGATCGGCGG
Organism: Devosiaceae bacterium; assembly: GCA_035547975.1. Taxonomy (GTDB): domain Bacteria; phylum Pseudomonadota; class Alphaproteobacteria; order Rhizobiales; family Devosiaceae; genus DASZTU01. The sequence continues at coordinate 1,310 of DASZTU010000044.1, forward strand.
CCGCCCGGTCGACGCCGCCGAGCGCCTCGGGCGAGACATTCGAGCAGATCAGCATCAGGTCCGTGCCGAGCTCGTTCATGACCTCGAACTTGCGGCGCGCCCGCTCGAAGGCGCGCGAGCGCAGGGGCTCGGGCAGGCCTTCGAAATCACGGAACGGCTGGAAGAGGGTGATCTCGAGCCCGCTGTCGCTGATCATCTTGCCGAGCTCGCGGGGCGTCGCGCCAAAGGTCAGGAAGTCGGTCTCGAAGATTTCGATGCCATCGAACCCCGCCGCGGCAATCGCTTCGAGCTTTTCGGGGAAGGTTCCGCTGATCGAGACGGTGGCGATTGAGGTTTTCATGCCGGCGGCCATCAATCCTCGGGCAGGGCGGCCGAGCGCACGACGTACCGCTCGACCATTTCGACGGCGTTCCGCTTGAGGGCGGCCAAAGCCTTCGGGGCCCCGAAGTTGCGGCCGAAGATTTTCGAGAAGGTCGCGCGGTTGGAGACGTTGAAGAAGCAGAGCGCACTGATCTGCCAGTGGAGCTCCACCGGCTCGAGCCCGGGACGGAAGACGCCCGAGTCGACGCCGCGCTGGTAGACGCGCGAGATCGTCGCGATCGCCGACGCATTCTGCTCGCGGATCGCCGGGGAGCGGTCGAGGTATTCACCGTGGTGGATGTTCTCGATCATCACCATGCGGATGAACGCCTCGTGCCGGTGGTGGTGGTCGAAGGTGAATTCGACCAGCCGGCGCAGGGCCTCGACGGGCGGCAGGTGCTCGACGTCGAGGGCCGCCTCCCCCTCGCGCACCGTCAGGTAGGCGTTCTCCAGCGCGCGCAGGTAAAGCCCCTCCTTGCCGCCGAAGTAGTAGTAGATCATGCGCTTGCTGGCCCGGGTGCGGGCCGCGATCTCGTCGATCCTCGCCCCCGAGAGGCCATTCAGCGCGAACTCGGCGAGCGCGACCTCGAGGATGTCGCGCTGCGTCCCTTCCGGGTCCTGCACCCGCTTGCCGGCTGACCGGCGACGCGGCTTGGAGGGACGGGGCGCGGGCGCGGCGGAGGCTGATTTGGGTGGACGCACGGTGGCCGTCGGCGGCGATTGACTTGAACGTACCATTTCGTACATTGTGACATCGGAACGGGACCAAGTACAGCCCGCAAGAGGCGTCGGTCCGGAGGGAAGAGCGGTCACGGCAGGCGCGGCCGCAGGCTATCGGGCTGGGCGGCGGCCACAGGGCCGCAGGTACCGGCGTGGACAGGGAGGATCATCCACAATGAGCCATGGCAATTCATCGCGGTCGAAACTCGACCGCCGGACATTTTTGGGCGCGTCGGCCGCCTCGCTCGTGGCGGCGGGCATCGGGCTCGGGGCGGGCCGCGCGGCGGGCGCCGACAAGATACGGTTGCGCCTCTCCTCGCCGGCGACCGAGACCGACCAGCGCGCCGTGGCGCTGACCAGCATATTCGGCCCCGCCGTCGCCGAATTCGCGACTTTCGAGCCGCACTGGAACGCAACCCTCTTCAAGCAGGGAACCGAGCTCGAAGCGATCGCCCGCGGCAATCTCGAGATGTCGATCACCTCGCCGCAGGAGCTCGCGACGATCATCCCCGCCTGGTCGATCTTTTCGGCCGGCTACCTGCTGCGCGACGCCGAGCACCAGAAGAAGGTGTTCGCGAGCTCGATCATGGACGCCATGAAGAAGGACGTCGAGGACCAGCTGGGCGTCAAGCTGCTGACGGTGATGTATCTCGGGCGGCGGCAACTCAACCTGCGGATGAGCAAGGCGGACAAGACCGTCAAGACACCGGCCGACCTCAACGGCGTCAAGCTCCGGATGCCGGGTGGGGACGCCTGGCTGTTCCTCGGCAAGGCGCTTGGCGCCAACCCCGTGCCGGTCGCCTTCACCGAAATCTACACCTCTCTCCAGACGGGCGCGATCGACGGCCAGGACAATCCGTTGCCGACGGACAAGGACTCCAAGTTCTACGAGGTCACCAAACAGATCTGCCTCACCAGCCATCTCGTCGACCAGAACTACCTCGCCTTCTCCAAGAAGGTCTGGGACGGGCTGAGTTCGGACCAGCAGGCGACGGTCCAGAAGGCCGCCGATGACGCGGCCGAGTCGGGACGCCAGAAGCAGCTGAAACTCGAGGATGACCTGGCGCAGTTCTTCAAGGATCGGGGGCTCGACGTCTATGAGCCCGACGTCGAGGCCTTTCGCTCGCACGTGCAGCAGGCTTATCTCGCGTCCGATCTCGCCAAGGACTGGCCGAAGGGCATGGTGGACCAGGTCAACGCGATCAAATAGGCCGTCATGCATCGCCTCGTCCCCTGGCTGCGGGCACGGGCAGACAACGTGGCGGTGGCGCTGCTCGCCGTCATGTTTCTCTCGTTCATGGTCCAGATCGTCTCGCGCTATGTGCTCAACGCTCCCGTCGACTGGACGCTGGAGCTCTGCCTCACGACCTGGCTCTGGGTCGTGTTCTGGGAGGCGGCGTTCCTGCTCGACGACCGCGACCACATCAGGTTCGACCTCCTCTACGTGATGGCGGGCCGGCGCCTGCGCCGCACTTTGGCGCTGCTCGCGGCGCTCGCGATCGTCGTCGCGTTCCTCATCTCGCTGCCGGCCACCTGGGGCTACATCAGCTTCGAGAAAATCCGGCGCAGCGACGTGCTGCATATCCGGCTGGACTACGTCTTCAGCATCTACGGCCTCTTCATGCTGGCCACCATTGTTCGCTATGGCGTGCGCATCTGGCGGCTGGCGCGCGGCGGTGAGGTGGA
>DASZTU010000045.1:0-7905 GCA_035547975.1 Devosiaceae bacterium
TAGGCCCCCGCTGCCCGCTTCGACGAAGCCGGCGGGGCGGCCGGTGCGGCGTATGAACGTTCGTACGAAAGGCTTGACCGGCACGGGCGCGCGGGCCTAGCTTTTTTCACGCACCCCTTCCGCTCCAACCCCACATCGTCATTCGCCGGTCCTCCCAAGGAGGCGCTGCCATGGATTATGTTCGCCTCGGCCGCACGGGCCTCGAGGTCTCGCGCATCTGTTTCGGCTGCATGTCGTTCGGCAAGGTGACCGACGAGCGGCCCTGGGTGTTGGGCCTCGATGAGGCCCGCCCGCTGTTCCGCCGCGCCTTCGAAGCCGGCATCAACTTTTTCGATACCGCAAACGTCTATGCCGAGGGCACGAGCGAGGAGGTGACCGGCGCGCTCCTCAAGGAACTCGCGCCCCGCGACGAGATCGTACTCGCAACGAAGCTTTTTTTCGGCCGCAACCGGCACGCGCCGAACGGCATGGGGCTCAACCGCAAGCAGCTCTTGAGCGAAATCGACGGGAGCCTGCGCCGGCTCGGCACCGATTATGTCGACCTCTACCAGATCCACCGCTTCGACCCCTTCACCCCGGCCGAGGAAACGATGGAGGCGCTCAACGACGTCGTGCGCGCCGGCAAGGCCCGCTACATCGGCGCCTCCTCGATGTTCGTCTGGCAGTTCCTCAAATACCAGCATGCGGCCGAGATGCATGGCTGGACGAAGTTTGTCTCCATGCAGGACCAGTTCTCGCTCACCTACCGCGAGGAGGAACGCGAGATGCTGCCGCTCTGCCGGGTCGATGGGATCGGGGTGATCCCCTGGAGCCCGCTCGGCGGCGGCAAGCTGACCCGGCCCTGGGGCGCGGCGACCAAGCGGGTGACGACCGACCGCTACAACAGGACCATGTACGACGATCCCAACTCGCCGGATCGCGGCGTGGTCGAGGCGCTCGAGGCGCTGAGCAAGGCGCGCGGCATTCCGATGGCGCAACTGGCGCTGGCGTGGGTGCTGCAGGTGCCGGGCATCACCGCGCCGATCGTCGGGGCGAGCCGGCTCGGCCATGTCGAGGACGCCATCGCAGCGCTCGGCGTGAAGCTCACGCCCGAGGAGATCAAGGCGCTCGAGGCGCCTTACAAACCGAGGTTCGTCACCGGGTTCTGAACCCTCGGCCTCGTGGTTCGGCAGGCTCGCCACGAGGCCTCACCCCGAGCATGTCGAAACGTCGCCCTGAGCCTGTCGAAGCCTCACCCTGAGCCTGTCGAAGGGCGGGGCGCGCCCCAACTGGAGCTTTGCACATGAAATACACCCGTCTCGGCAAGACCGGCCTCGAGGTCTCGCGCGTCTGCGTGGGCTGCATGTCGTTCGGCGACCCCAAGCGCGGCAATCACGAGTGGACGCTGCCGGAGGAGGAGAGCCGGCCGATCATCCGCAAGGCCTGGGAAGCGGGCATCAACTTCTTCGATACGGCAAACGTCTATTCCGACGGCACGAGCGAGGAGATCACCGGCAAAATCCTCAAGGAACTGGCGCCGCGCGACCAGTGGGTGCTCGCGACCAAGGTGCACGGAAGGGTGCGGCCGGGCCCCAACGGGGGCGGGCTCAGCCGCAAGGCGATCCTCAGCGAGATCGACAATTCGCTGCGCCGGCTCGGCACCGATTATGTCGACCTCTACCAGATCCACCGCTGGGACTATCACACCCCGATCGAGGAAACGCTCGAGGCGCTCAACGACGTGGTGCGCGCCGGCAAGGCGCGCTACATCGGCGCCTCGTCGATGTACGCCTGGCAGTTCGCCACCGCGCTCGCAACCAGCGAAAAGCATGGCTGGGCGAAGTTCGTGTCGATGCAGAACTACGTCAACCTGATCTACCGCGAGGAAGAGCGGGAGATGCTGCCGCTCTGCGCCGCGGCGGGGGTGGGGGTGATCCCCTGGTCGCCGCTTGCGCGCGGCCGGCTGACCCGTCCCTGGGGCATCGAAACGAACCGCTCCGAGACCGACGCGGTGGGCAAGGCGCTCTACAAGGATGACGACGCCGACAAGGCGATCGTCGAAGCCGTGGCGAAGGTCGCCGAGGCGCGTGGCGTGAGCCGGGCGCAGGTTGCGACGGCGTGGGTGCTGCAAAAGCCGGTGGTGACGGCGCCGATCATCGGCGCCACCAAGCCCGGCCACATCGACGATGCGATCGCCGCGGTGGAGCTGACGCTCACGCCCGAGGAAACCGCGGCGCTCGAGGCGCCCTACCGGCCCAAGGGCGTGATGGGGTTCAGCTGAGCCAGGGGGCGCCCTTCCGGCGCCCGCTCGACTCGGCCTAGGCTCCGGCCATGGTCAGTCACCTTCGCTTTGCCGGCCTTCCCGACACCGCGCAGCGCCAGGCGCTCCGCGACCTCATCGCCGCCAACTCCTTGCTCATGGAGGTGCTCTCGGGGCTGCGCGAGGCGGCCCTGCCGGATTGCTGGCTCGTCTCCGGGGCGATCTACAACGAGGTCTGGAACGCGCTCACCTCCCGGCCGGCGCTGACCGGCATCAAGGACATCGACATCGCCTATTTCGATGCGAGCGACCTCAGCTATGAGGCTGAAGACCGCGTGATCCGGGGTCTGGCAGCGCGCTTCGCGCACCTTCAGATCCCGGTCGAGCCGCGCAACCAGGCGCGTGTCCACCTCTGGTTCGAGAGCCGCTTCGGCTTTGCCGTGCCCCCGCTCAACGAAACGGCCGAGGCGCTCGGCCGCTATGCGAGCCGTACCCACGCGGTGGGGGCGCGGCTCGAGCCGGACGGCCGCATCAGCCTCCTCGCCCCGTTCGGCCTCGACGATATGTTTTCGTTTCGGCTGACGCCCAACCGGCGGCTCGACAACCGGCTCGCGCACGAGCGCAAGGCGGCGCGGGCGAAGGCCATCTGGCCGGAACTCCTGGTCGAGCCCTGGTAGTCTGGGCCGCGCCGGACGGCCCCTTCTAGGCGTCGATGACGACGGAGGCGGCCGAGCGCTGCCCCGGCCCGTGGTAGACCGCTTCCACATTGTTGCCGTCGGGGTCGAGCACGAAGCAGGCATAGTAGCCGGGGTGGTAGCGCCGCTCGCCCGGGGCGCCGTTGTCGCGGCCGCCGGCCGCGAGCGCCGCCGCGTAGAAGGCGTCGACCATGGCGCGATCGGCGGCCTGGAAGGCGAGGTGGACGTGGGTGGGTGGCGTCCGGGGGTCGCGCGGGCTCACGTAAAGCTCGTCGGCCTGGAACATGACGCCCTCGATCGCCCGCTGGATCGGAATGCCGAGCACGGCGAGGACGGCTTCATAGAAGCGCCGCGAGGCCTCGAGGTCTGCGGCGCGCAGGTGGAGGTGATCGAAGAGGCGGCCGCGATGGAATTGCATGGTCTTCCCTCCTTTGGCTTCCCGGGAGAATGCGGATCGGCCACCGTTGGGTCCGGGACTCCTCCTTAGCAGGGGCGGCGTGGACCGGGCAAACCAGTCGCGGGCGAGGCCAATGTTCGGGCTCCCGGTCAGGCGCGGGGCGCGGCGAGGCCCTGACCTAGGGCCGGCCGCCGCGGAATTCCGGGCGATTTGCCGGGCTTTTCGGCCGCCTCTCCAGAAACGCTCGCGAGGGGCGATTTTGCGCTTGAGGTCGTGGCGCGATCTCCCTATATACGCGCCAGCGTTGCGGTGATGGCCGCAGAGAAGAACGCCAAAGCCGACATGATTGGCGCGGGGTGGAGCAGCCCGGTAGCTCGTCAGGCTCATAACCTGAAGGTCACAGGTTCAAATCCTGTCCCCGCAACCAAATTCACGCCGCCGGGTCAACGACTTGGCGGCGTTTTACTGTTGTCGCCCCATTGCAGCGAACGCAACAGCTAACCCCAAGACACGTCAAAGGGGGCGTCGATCTTTGCAAAGTGCTCGATACGATTGGCAGCCGGCCGGTCAATCCCAGGCGGAGCGTGCGCGGATGTGATTGCTGCGCGGGCTCAGGGTGGTTACTCTACGGCATAGACGTCCTGTTTGTGCTTTGTGCTCCAGGTCAGCCAGAATGCCTCACTACCAACGCTGTCGCGATTGTAAAAGCCGCGTTAGAGATCTGCTCGCCGAGTTATATGGTGACGTAGTGGTCAACTGCGATCTTGATCTATCTGCGTCGCTTTCTTCCTACCGCGGAGACGCGTTGTATGACTCGCTGCAAGGGGTTTACTCAGCGCTTCAGCGTTACCGCGGACATTCAGTTTTCGTGAGAAGGAAGAAATTGGCTCCCGTCGACTTTTTTATCCCCAAGGAAGGGATAATAGTCGAATTCGACGAGTCGCAACACTTTACGGCCCCGCGAGAAATCTCCCTTAGGAACTATCCAAAGGACCAAAAGTTCGGATTTTCCGTGGAAAGGTGGTGTTGTCTATGTCGTTCACTTTGCAAACAGGACAATGACCCAATATTTCGTGATGAGCAGAGAGCGTGGTACGACACGGTACGTGATTTCGCCCCGACGTTTTTCGGCAGAGGTCTGACGATACGGCTATACGCTGGTGACTTGCAGTGGTGTTCTCTGAGACCCCGCCAGACAAGTGACTTGGAGATATTCCGGCAGGCATTGCACTCAGAAAGGATCAGCGGTGCACACGACAAGCGCGCAAACCTCGGGCATTGATCAGGGCCAAGGCCCCCCTCCCAGCCTTCAAATTGGAAAGGTTGGAATTATCTCACGTGACTATCGAAAGACCTTCGGTAATGGCCATCGCGACTTCAGCTTTGCACTGTCGCGGGTTTTGAAGATCCTCGACGACTATGCATGTGATGCGGCTCTGTTTTCGCTATTCAGCATCATCCCAAGGGCGGATTTCAACGTTAGGAACTCTCTTGAGGGGTTGAAGAGCCTGCAAGCCGTGTTTTTGGAGGAGTTCACGGACAAGCCACGAAAGAAGGATAGCCAGCGGGAGGGGGGGCGATTTGTCGTATATCATCGCTCGGCGGAGGCATGGGACGAGTACTATCTCCATCAGCAATTTGGCACGCTGCGGGATCTGTCTAGAGGTGAGATCAACAGCTTTGTCGAAAAGGAGCTGCCAAGGCGACTGCTTGGCAATTGCTGCATACTTCTGTGTGGCGAATCGAACGGCGTTAACTATTCGAAGACACGTACGAAGGTTGAAGATGAAGCAGGCATGAGAAAGGGCATTCCGTCAAAAGTTACCGTCATTCTCAACCCCGTTCATGATCGGATGACGCGGTTCGAAATGAACCTAAAACGCAGCTTTCTGTCTGAAAAAGGACGATGGTGCATTTCAGTGTGGAACAAAGGTAAGGAGGATGGGAACGGCAGGACCAGGGACGGGGATGAGCCGCCGTGGATGGTTTTTCACAATGGGAAACCTCAACCTGTGAAGAGGATTTCGAATGAGCTGGATCTCGAGATCGGCATTTTGGAGCTCGGCTTACGGGACGCGTTGACAAACCCCGGCGCGTGACATCTGATTGTTTTTTTGGCAGTGGCCGCTTTGCGCTGCTGCGACGCAGATCGGCGGGTAAGCCCGAGTAAATCAAAAATGCCGTTTTGTTTATACGCGGACTCGCGCGTGGCGCTGACGCCGCGTTGATCTGCCGCTCGAGATTGGCGAGCGCGGCGGCCGTCTTGGCATCGATCACCCGCACGTCGGTGGTGGCTTTGATGAATATCTGTCGATCCACAGGATACCTCAGACCTCGCGCGGGCTTTTTTGTGCCCGCCGGCTTCCGCCCACCACGCCCTCATCACTCAAGCCGGATTGACTCCCTCAGCGGCTCGTTCACACTTGCAGCGCGGGTGGGGAACCATGTCAGATTCCGAAGCCGTGTCGGCGTTGCCCGATCCGGCGCTCCTTCTGGAGCGCATGGACCAGGGCTTCTATTTCGTCGGCAACGACTGGCGGCTGCGCCTCGTCAACCGGCAGGCGGCGGTGTTCTGGGGGCGGCCCAGGGAATCGCTCGTCGGCCGCTCGATGTTTGAGCTCTTCCCCCGTTTCGAGGGCTCGCCCTCCCACCGCGCGCACGTTTTGGCGATGGAAACCGGGCAGCCGGCGACGCTCGAGACGGTTTCGACGGCGACCGGCCTGCCGGTGATCCTCCACCTTCACCCCGAACACGGCGGGCTCTCGGTCCTTTTCCGCGACATCCACGACCGGCGCGAGATGGAGCAGGAGCTCCGGGAGCGCGACGAACTCCTCACCCTCGCCGAGGAATCGGCCGGCATCGGCGTCTGGGTGCAGGACGTGCCGAAGCAGACCATGCGGGCGACGCCGCAGTTTTATCGGCTCCTCGGCATCGATCCCATTGCGGGGCCGGTTTCGCTCGACTTCATCCGCAGTTTTCGGCACCCGGGGGACCGGGAACGCCTGCTGCGCGAGTTCGAGAAGGCGCTCGCGGCGGGCGCCGAAACGTTCGAGGCGGAATACCGGATCACGCGGGCCTCCGGTGAAGAGCGGTGGATCCTCGGCCGCGGCCGCGTGACGCGCGATGCCGAAGGCCGGCCACAGCGCTATAGCGGCGTCGATCTCGACATCACCGACAGGCGGCGGGCCGAGGAGCACCTTCACGTGGTGATGGGGGAACTCGTCCACCGGACGAAGAACCTCCTCACGGTGGTGCAGAGCCTCGCCCTGCAAACGGCCCACCGCACCGACACGGTCCCGGCGTTCCTCGAGATGTTCGGGTCGCGCCTCGGCGCGCTCAGCCGCTCGACCGATCTCCTCGTCCGCGCCGACTGGAAGGGCGTGCTGCTCGAGGAACTCATCGCCACCCAGACGGCGCCCTTCGCCGAGCGCGGCCGCCTCGACATCTCCGGGGCCGCGGTGCGGCTCTCCGCCAAGGCGGCGCAAAATCTCGGCCTCGCCTTCCATGAGCTCGCGACCAACGCGCTCAAATACGGCGCCCTGTCGGCGCCGGGCGGGCGGGTTTCGATCCGCTGGCGGTTGGAACAGGGCTTTTTGCGGCTCACCTGGGAGGAGACCGGCGGCCCCACCGTCACCGCGCCCACCCGCAAGGGTTATGGGCGGGTCGTCGCCGAAGACATCGTGCGGGGCGCGCTCGGGGCCGAGGTTTCGACCGTGTTCCGGCGCGAAGGGTTGTTGTGGAAGGTCGCGGTGCCCCCGAGCGAGCTCGTCGGCTGAGACGGGATGGAGGGGCGGCGGCTGGTCATCGCGGTCGGGCAGTTCCCGCCGCCGCGCACCGGATTCAGCACGGTCACCGCGCGCCTCGTCGCGCGACTGGCGCGCGCCCACGCGGTGCACCCGATCGATATCGGCCCAGGTACGGCGACGGGGGTCGCCAAACATGCGCGGCGGCTCGGCCGTGTCGTGGGGGCAATGGGTGCGCTCGTCGCCGGCGCAGGGCGGCGCGACCGCGCCCTCTATCTCGGCTGCGAAGGGAAGTGGGGGCTGCTCTATACGCTGGCGCTCGTCGCCGTCGCGCGCCTATGCCGCTATCCGATCACGCTCCACCACCACAGCTTCACCTATATCGACCGGCGGTCGGCGCTGATGGCGGGCATTCTGTCGGTGGGCGGCGGGCGGCTGCGGCATGTCTTCCTCTGTCGCGGCATGGCAGCGCGGTTCGAGGCGCAATACCGCCGGGCCGTTTTCGGCACGATCCTCAGCAACGCCGCCTTCGTCGAGCCCGCGAGGGAAGATCGCCCGGGCGATCGCCCCCTCACCATCGGGCTCCTGAGCAACCTCACGCGCGAAAAGGGGCTCGATACCTTCATCGACCTCCTCAAGGGCGCCATCGCCGCCGGGCTCGATGTGGAGGGCATTCTGGCGGGGCCCGCATCGCCCGCCGACCGCGCCGCGATTGCCGAGGCGGTGCGGGGTCTCGCGCCGCGGCTCACTTATCTCGGACCCGTCGAGGGAGAGGCGAAGGCCGCGTTCTTTCGCGCCACGGACGTTTTCGTGTTCCCCAGCCGGTATGCC
>DASZTU010000046.1:0-1767 GCA_035547975.1 Devosiaceae bacterium
CCCGACGTGCTCGCTTACTTCCGGGCGGAGGGGCCCGGTTGGCAGTCGCGCATCAACGCGGCCCTCCGCAAAGCCGCCGGCCTCTGAAGCCGTCCGATCACCCGACGACCGCGACCCCCTGCACCTCGACCAGCAATTCCGGGCGGGCCAGCGCGCGGCAGGTGATCAGCGCGCTGGCCGGGAAGTCGCCGCCGAAGATTTCCTTGCGCAGCTCGGTGAAGCGGTCGCCGTGGCGCTGGTCGGTGATGAACACAGTCATCGTCACCATGTCGCCGAGCTTGCCGCCGGCCTCCTTCAGCGTCTCGCCGAGCAGGCGGAAGGTCTCGCGCACCTGGCCCTCGAAATCCCCGGCCAGCGATCGGCCCGCGGCATCCTGCATCGCGACCTGGCCCGCGAGCCAGACGATGCGTCCGCCCTCGGTGATCACCGCCTGCGAATAGGCGCGCGACTCCGCGCGCTCGCGCCTGATGTGGTTTCGCGTATGCGCCATGGCGACCTCCCTAAGCCATCGAGAAAATGGTTCGAGCGCCCCGTGGCCGGGCTCGACCCGGCCATCCATGTCTTCCGGCTCCACCGTTCGCGAATGAAGACGTGGGCCGCCGGGTCAAGCCCGGCGGAGGCGGAGTTTCGGATGTTCGGCCAAACGGGTTCCCGTCAGCGATTGAATGCCGGCATCACCTCGCGGGCGAACCATTGCAGCTGCTCGGTGAATGCGGCGGGCGACAGGCCCTCGGCCCAATGGATCATGAAGTCTTCCAGGCCGGGATATTTCGCCTCGATCGACTTGATGCCCTCGATGACCTGCTCAGGCCGGCCGCAGAACCAGGCCTTCTGCTTCACGCCCTCGCGCAGCGTGGGGATCGTCGCCGGCGCGCCGGGGCTGCCCCAGGTGCGGCCCTGTTCGTCGGCATAGCGCACAAAACCGAACGGCGCGAACCATTTGAAGCGCTCGTCATGCGCCGGTTCGAGGCGGCGGATGGCTTCCTCCTGGCTGTCGGCGAGGTAGATGCCGGCGCCCCACACCATGTCCTTGCCCGCCGGCCCCGGCCGGCCATGCTTCTCGCAAGCCTGGTGGAACGCCTGCACCACGTCGTCCAAAATCTTCTCGCCGTTGAGCGTCACCATCGCCTTGAGGCCCTTTTGCGCCATCAGGTCGATGGTGCGGCCGCTGGCGATCGGCATATAGATTTCGGCCGGCAAATGCTTGGGCCGCGGCACGCAGGTGAGCTCCTTGAGGTCATAGCCGCGATACGGCACGACAGGCGGCGCGGTGAAATACTTGCCCTCGTGGCGAAAGCTCTCCTCGTTGAAGCATTTGAGCAGCAGGTCGAGCCCTTCCTCGAAAATCTCGCGGTTGGCCTGCGCATCGAGCAGCGGCGCGCCAAAGGTCTCGACCTCGCGCGTGTGGTAGCCGCGGCCCACCCCCATCACCACCCGGCCGTCGGTGACGATGTCGGCCATCGCATAGTCCTCGGCCAGGCGGATCGGGTGCCACATCGGCAGGATGTTGAAGCCGCAACCGAATTTGAGCCGCTTTGTCTGCGTCGCGAGCCACAGCCCCCACTGGATCAGGTTGGGGATGCATTCGTAGCCTTCGTGCTGGAAATGATGCTCGGCGGCCCAGAAACAGTAATAGCCGAGCTCGTCCATGACCTTCGCGACGCGGCGGGACGTTTCGAACACCTCCGCCAAACGCGCGTTCGGGTAGCGCCGGTCGTTGGCCGGGGTGCCGTTGAGCCCGACATTGTCGAGGTCGATCTGGCCGAC
>DASZTU010000047.1:0-3572 GCA_035547975.1 Devosiaceae bacterium
CGCGGCGACCGGCACGGGATTGGCCGGGGCGGTGACCCCGACCGCGGCCGCATCGGCCCCGGCGAGTGTAATCGTATCCGTGTTGTTGGCAGCGACGATCTTCAGGTCGCCGGTGGTCCCGTCGATCGTAGCTGTACCCGCGGTCCCGAGAGCCGAGTTGAGCGCCGCGAGGAGCCCGGCCTGGTCCTTGACGCCGGCGAGGTTGACGCTGACCGCGGCGGGCGTCGAGCTGCCCGACGGGGCCACTTGCACCGTCAGCGCGTTCGTCAGCCCCGAGATCACCGAGCTGGTCGGCCCGGCGCCGGCAAGACCGCCGAGCGTCGCTGCCGCTCCGGCCGTCGCCGTCGGGTCGTCGGCGACGGCGACGGTGTCACTGGTGTTGCCGGCCGTCAGTTTGAGGGCGTGCGTCGTGGGATCGAGCGAGGCGACGGTGCCGCCGAAGGCGCTGTTGATCGCCGAAACGAGGTCCGCGCCGGTCGCCGTGGTCAGGTCGACCCCGACATCGGCGGTCCCCACCGCGCCGGTGTTGTTGAAGGCGATGGTCTTGGTAACACCGCCAATGGTGATCGAGAGCCCCTGCCCGTCGGTGATGCCGGCGGTGGCCAGCGAGCCGCTGATGTCGGCAGTGCCGGAAGTGGTCGCGGGCGTATCGTTCTTGAGGTTGACCGAGCCGGTCAGTGTCGCCGGCGTCGAGCCGATTGGCGGCAGCACGTCGCCCGGCCGCATCAATTCGCTGCCGGTGACCGCCACCTTGTAGGAATCGTCCTGCGGTTGCGAGGGCAGGTTGAGCTGGTAGTTGATCGTCGTGGTCGGCAGGGCCGGCAGCAGCGAGTTCGAAATCTTGATCACCTGCGGGACCGACCCCGAGACGTTGCCGGTCGTGGGGTCCACCGGCAGGCCCTCGAGATAGTAGCCGGCGCCGTTGACGAGAAATCCGTCCTTGTCGATGTCGAAATCGCCCCGCCGGGTATAGAGCGGCGAGCCCGAAAACACCGCATTGCCGTCGCTCTGGCCGCTCTTCTGCTGCACGACGAAGAAGCCGGTACCGTTGATGGCCATGTTGGTGGCCGTCTGCGAAGAGGAAATGTCGCCCTGGACGTTGTTGGTCGCAACCGCGTTAGCCACCACGGAGCCCGCATTCTGCTTGCTCGGCGGGCCATCGGGAATGAGGTCGACGAACGACGTCTCGATCCTCTTGTAACCGACCGTCTGCGAATTCGCGATGTTGCCCGAGATGTTCTCGAGCGCGAAGGACTGGGCCTTGAGCCCGGTAACCGCCGTTGCGAGAGCGCCATAAATGCCCATGGAGGACCCCGTTTGCGTTCGGGCGTGCCGGCACGCCTATCCGCCTATGGGAGATGCAAGCGCAATGCCAACGGGAGACCATTGATCTTGCAGTGAAATTGACGACGCACCCGAGCCCCTGCGCCCCCATCCCGGCAAGCCCGGCCGCCTCCCCGGCAAATCTTGCCGGTCCCGCCCGCCGCTTGTGCGCGCGGGACCGATCGTCTAAACGCTGGCCGCTCATCGGGGGGACGCGAGGCCATGCTGTTCGACCGGCCGGAGGACTTCATCGCGGCGCCGCGCCACGCCGTCACCGTTTTCGGCATGTCCGGCGTTGGCAAGACGCGCCTCGCGAGCCTGCTGCGCCGCAGCCACTGGTTCCACTACTCGGTCGATTACCGCATCGGCACCCGCCACATGGGCGAATACATCGTCGACAACTTCAAGGCGGAAGCCATGAAGGTGCCGTTCCTGCGCGACCTGCTGCGCTCGGACTCGATCAAGATCACCTCGAACATCACCTTCGCCAATCTCGACCCGCTCTCGACCTATCTCGGCCGCCCGGGCGACCCCGAGAAGGGCGGCCTGCCGCTCCCCGAATACCAGCGCCGCCAGGCCCAGCACGCGGCGGGTGAAAAGCTGGCGCTGCTCGAGGTGCCCGAGTTCATCCGGCGCGCGCACGACCTATACGGCTACACCGACTTCATGGCCGATACGGGCGGCTCGCTCATCGAGGTGGTGGACCCCGACGACGCCGACGATCCCGTGCTGAAGACCCTAACGGAGGAGACGGCCCTGCTCTATATACGGGGCACCGAAAAGGATGCGGCCGAGCTCGTGCGCCGCTTCAAGGAAAGTCCGAAGCCGATGTACTACCGCCCTGAATTCCTGGTCGAGAAGTGGGAGGAGTACAAGGCGCTCAACGGGATCGCCGACGACAATAAGGTCGACCCGGACCTCTTCGGCGCCTGGGGCTTCGAGGCGCTGTTGCGCGACCGGCTGCCCCGCTACCAGAAGCTCGCCGACAGGCTGGGCTACACGGTCGAGGCGGCCGATGTCGCCACGGTCCGCGACGGCGACGAATTCCTCGACCTCATGGCCGGCGCCATCCGCCGGCGCAACCGAATGTGACGCTCGCTTGCATGCCCATCCGAGAGCGCTGCCCCGGCGGCGCACCCGGCCTTTCGGCCGCTTTCAGACAAGCTGAGTGACAAAATGCCCATTCGCATTCCCGACAACCTGCCTGCCCGCAAGACCCTCGAGGAAGAGGGCGTGGTGGTGATGGATTCGACCCGCGCCGCGCGCCAGGACATCCGGCCGCTGCAGATCGGTCTGCTCAACCTCATGCCCAACAAGGAGCGCACCGAGACGCAGTTCTCCCGCCTCATCGGGGCGACGCCGCTGCAGGTCGATCTCACGCTGGTGCGCATCACCGACCACAAGTCGAAACACACCTCCGAGGACTACCTCAAGAGCTTCTACAAGACCTGGGAGGAAGTCCGCGCCCACAAGTTCGACGGCTTCATCGTCACCGGCGCGCCGATCGCGCACCTCCCCTTCGAGGAGGTGCGCTACTGGCCGGAGATGGTCGAGATCATGAACTGGACGCAGACGAACGTGCACTCGCCCCTGTTCATCTGCTGGGGCGTGCAGGCGGCGCTCTACCACTTCCACGGAGTCGCCCGGCGGCGCCGCGACAGCAAGGCGGTCGGCGTCTACCGTCACCAGAACCACCGGCCGAGCTCGCACTACCTGCGGGGCTTTTCGGACGATTTCGCCATTCCGGTCAGCCGCTACAACGACATCGACCGGGCAACGCTGCCGACCGACGGCTCGCTCGATATCCTGATCGACAGCAACGAGGTCGGCATCTGCATGCTCGAGGACCACAAGTACCGGGCGCTCTACATGCTCAATCACTTCGAGTATGACGCGCGTTCGCTGGCGGACGAGTACGACCGCGACAGCAAGGCCGGGCTCAACCCGGCCCTCCCGGTCAACTACTTCCCGGACGACGATCCGACGCGTCAGCCGCTCAACACCTGGCGGGCGACGGGCCACCTCTTCTTCCAGAACTGGATCAACGAGATCTACCAGACCACGCCGTACGACATCTCCGAGATCGGGCGGCGCTGAAGAGTAACGGGGCCGGCGGGCGGCAACCCGCCGCCGCCTGCCCTTGCAAGGCGCCGGAAAGAACCTAACTTTCCGGCGTTCCGCGCGAGGACCCGAATGCCGCAGCCGCCGACCCGACTTTCCGACGAGCTGGGCATCGCGCTCGCCAACTT
>DASZTU010000048.1:0-2715 GCA_035547975.1 Devosiaceae bacterium
GCTCTGGGCGCTGATCGCCTTTCACGCCACCCCGGCCCTGCTCGGAATCGCCCTCCTCGTCTATGGGCTCGGCATCCGGCATGCGGTCGATGCGGACCATATCGCCGCGATCGACAACGTGACCCGCAAGCTCATGCAGCAGGGCCAGCGTCCGCTGGGTGTCGGCCTCTTCTTCGCCCTCGGCCATTCGAGTGTCGTCGTGCTCATGACGGCGGCCGTGGCCGGCGCCGCCGCATTCCTCGGTCAGCTCGAAAGCTGGCAGGAGACCGGCGGGGCGATCGGGACCACGTTCTCCGCGCTGTTCCTGCTGGCGATCGCCATGATGAACCTGACGATCTTCGCCTCGCTCTACAAGAACTACCGGCGCCTGCGCCGCGGCGGCCCCTATGTCGCGGAGGATCTCGACATTCTTCTCAACAGCCGGGGCGTCCTCGCCCGTCTCTTCCGCCCGCTGTTCCGGCTCGTGACCAGGAGCTGGCACATGTTTCCGCTGGGCCTGCTGTTCGGCCTCGGCTTCGACACGGCAACCGAGGTGGCCATGTTCGGCGTCTCGGCGGCGCAGGTGGACAAGGGCATCCCGCCCGAGGCAATCGTCGCGCTGCCCGTGCTGTTCGCCGCCGGCATGTCGCTGGTCGACACCGCCGACGGCGTCCTCATGCTCGGCGCCTACAACTGGGCGTTCGTGAAGCCGATCCGCAAGCTCTACTACAACATGACGATCACGCTGGTTTCGGTGCTGGTGGCGCTCCTCATCGGCGGCATCGAGGCGCTCGGCCTGATCTCCGGCCGGCTGGGCCTCACGGGTGGCGCCTGGGATGGCCTCGCCGCCCTGAGCGGCGACCTCGACCGCCTCGGTTTCGTGATCCTCGGCCTTTTCGCCGCGACCTGGGCCCTGTCCTGGATCATCTACCGGGCGCGGCGCATCGACGAGATCGACCTTGGCGCCCCGGTGTAGCGTGAGCGGCGGCCGCTTGCTCCGCCTGCCCCCAATCGCTTAGTTGGGGCGCGCTGCGGGCGTGACGAAACTGGTAGACGTAGCAGACTTAAAATCTGCGGCCTGTAAGGCATGCGGGTTCGATCCCCGCCGCCCGCACCAATCCGGCCCTGCCCAAGCCACACAACATCGTCAATCGACGATTGAAGGGCGGATGCCTATGCTGCCACCGTCGACCCGCAGCGGCGGGCCGCTTGTGCGATCCGGAGCTTCAAGTGACTTCCTTCTATGATTTCTCGGCGCCGTTGCTCGACGGCAAGCCGCAGGCCATGGCCGACTACAGGAACAAGGTGGTCCTCGTCGTCAACGTGGCGAGCCAGTGCGGCAATACCCCGCAATACGCGGGGCTCGAGTCCCTCTGGCGGGCCCACAAGGACCGGGGCCTCGTGGTGCTCGGCTTCCCCTGCAACCAGTTCGGCGAACAGGAGCCGGGTTCGGCCGAGGAGATCGCCCAGTTCTGCAGCGTCAACTACGACGTTACCTTCCCGATCTTCTCCAAGATCGAGGTGAACGGCCCCCATGCCGCCCCGCTCTATAAATGGCTGAAGGCGCAGGCCCGGACGCCCGGCGGCGGGGAAGAGGTCCGCTGGAATTTCGAAAAGTTCCTGATCGGCCGCGACGGCCAAGTGGCCGAGCGCATCGGCGACAAGGTGCTCCCGGAAGCCTTTGAGGGTGAGGTCGAAAAGCTGCTGTAGCGCCGGCGCGCGGCTACCACCCCTCGAGCACGATCTTGCCGCGGGCCCGGCCGCTTTCGACGAGCGCATGGGCCCGCTTGAGGTTTTCGGCGCTGATGCGGCCTAGATTCTCGCCCAGCGTCGTCCTGAGCGTGCCGATGCCGACGAGCCGCGAGACCTCGGCAAGGATGTTGTGCTGCTCGATCATGTCCGGCGTCTCGAAGGTCGGCCGGGTGAACATGAGCTCGAAGCAGAGGGCCACCGATTTTCCGCTCAGCTTGTTGGCGTCGGCCTTGCCGATGCCGCTGATCACCCCGAACCGGCCCTGCGGCGCGATGAGTTCGACGATCTCGTCGAAATGGGCCTCGGTCTCGGTGGTCGAAAACACGAACCCCGGCGCAACGCCGAGCTTCTTCACTTCCGCCGCGAGCGGCTTTGAGTGGTCGACGACGGCGTCGGCGCCGAGCGAGGTCACCCAATCGCGCGTTTCGGGCCGCGAGGCGGTGGCGATGACCGAGAGCCCCGCCAGCTTCTTGGCGAGCTGGATCGCGATCGAACCCACGCCCCCTGCCCCGCCGATGATCAGGATGGCGTTGCCGCCGCCCCGCACCGGGCGGCGCACCTCGAGCCGGTCGAACAGCATCTCCCAGGCCGTGAGCGCGGTCAGCGGAAGCGCGGCCGCTTCCGCCGCCGAGAGCCCCGTGGGCGCCGGCCCGACGATCCGCTCGTCGACCAGTTGCAGTTCCGCATTGCTGCCCGGGCGCCGGATGGAGCCGGCGTAGAAAACGCGCTCGCCCGGCTTGAACAGCGTCGCCTCCGGCCCGGTCGCCGCGACCACCCCCACGGCGTCGAACCCGAGCACGCGCAACTGGCCGTCGGCGGGCGCCTGATGGGCCCGCAGCTTCACATCGACAGGATTGACGGAAACCGCCTCGACCCTGACCAGCAGGTCACGTCCCGCGGGCACCGGATCGGGCAGCTCCGTTTCGACCAGTGCGTCGGCCCGCTCGATCGGACCGGCGTGGTAGTAGCCAATGGCTTTCATTG
>DASZTU010000049.1:0-23312 GCA_035547975.1 Devosiaceae bacterium
AAGGATTGCGGCATCACCGTGCTCGACGCGCCCTCCGAGGTCGTCGCCATCGCGCTCAACTATCTCGGCCTCAATCCCAACAGCGAGAAGCAGGAGGACCTCGACAAGGCCGAAAAGCTGCTCGATTCGATCAAGCCGTACATCCGCAAGTTCGATTCCTCCGGCTATATCGATGACCTCGCCAATGGCGATGCATGCCTCTCGATCGGCTATTCGGGGGACGTCTATATCGCCAAGTCGCGCGCCGAAGACGCCAAGAACGGCGTCAAGGTGCAGTACGTGATCCCCAAGGAAGGCACCATCGAGTGGTTCGACATGCTGGCCATCCCCGCCGATGCGCCGCATCCCGAGAACGCGCTCAAATTCATCAACTACATCATGGAGCCGAAGGTCACGGCCGACATCTCGGACAACGTCTTCTACGCCAACGGCAACAAGGAAGCCTATGCGCTGACCGACAAGGCCATCACCGGCGACCCCAACATCTACCCGCCGGCCGATCTTGCCGCCAAGCTGACCCCGCTGCAGGCCCATTCGCAGGACTTCACGCGTCTCTTGACCCGTGCCTGGACTCGGATAAAGACCGGGGAATGACGCGGGCCTGACCCGCCATCGCCTCTTCCTCCGGTCTTCGGACCGGAGGAACCATTTCCGTGTCCGGCCCTTGCCCTTGACAAGCTCGGGGTGAGGGCTTCGTGTCTGAGCTTGCCGGGTTGCCCAGGACACCAGCCGTGCTCGACAAGCCGCCGCCCCCCGCTACGCCCACGGTTGCCGCCGCCGACAGCCGCCCCTGGCGCGAGGCGAACGCCAAGCCCTTCGTCAAGATTCGCGACGTGACGAAGAAGTTCGGCGACGTCGTCGCCGTCTCGCACGTCTCGCTCGATATCTACAAGGGCGAGCTGTTCTGCCTGCTCGGCGGCTCGGGCTCCGGTAAATCGACCCTGCTCAGGATGCTGGCGGGGTTCGAGGACCCGACTTCGGGGTCCATCGAGATCGATGGCCAGGCGATGGCGGGCGTCCCGCCCTACCGCCGCCCGGTCAACATGATGTTCCAGAGCTATGCGCTTTTCCCGCATATGACGGTCTGGAACAACATCGCCTATGGCCTCAAGCGCGACCACCAGTCCCGCGATGCCATTGCGGCGCGGGTGAACGATCTGTTGCGCCTCGTCAAGCTCGAGGGCTATGAGGGCCGCCGCCCCGACCAGCTTTCGGGCGGGCAGCGCCAGCGCGTCGCTCTCGCCCGCGCGCTCGCCAAGCAGCCCAAACTCCTCCTGCTCGACGAGCCCCTCGCCGCCCTCGACAAGAAGCTGCGCGAGGAGACGCAGTACGAACTGGTCAAGATCCAGGAGACGACCGGCGTCACCTTCATCGTGGTCACCCACGACCAGGAAGAGGCGATGAGCCTTTCGACGCGCATCGGGGTGATGAACCAGGGCGAGATCGCCATGGTCGGCGAACCCCAGGAAATCTACGAGTTCCCGAACTCCCGCTTCGTTGCGAGCTTCATCGGCTCGGTGAACATGTTCGAAGGCGTGGTGACGGAGGACGAGGACGATCACGTCCGCATCCGCTCGAGCGAAGCCGGCTGCGACATTTACGTCTCCCATGGCGTCGACTGCGCACCGGACCAGATCCTCTGGTGGGCGGTACGCCCCGAAAAGATCACGCTCAGCCGCGAAAAGCCGCCGGAGGATGGCCTCGCCGGCGCCAACGTCACCCACGGCATCGTCGAGGACGTCGTTTATCTCGGCGACATGAGCGTCTTCCAGGTGGTGCTCGAAAGCGGCAAGCGGCTGCGGGTTACCAAGGCCAATTCGCAGCGCGGCGATCCCGACGCCATCACCTGGAATGAAGAAGTGTGGGCGAGCTGGGGCGGCAACGCCGGCTCGGTGCTGACCTCGTGACCATGTCGACGGCGGAGATCGTCGGGGCCGAGGCGCCGCGCGGCACCTGGCGGCCCTGGGGATTCTTCCGCACCCGCCTCGAAATGCTGGGCATCGGCGGGCGCTGGGTGGTGATCCTGCCGCCGCTCCTGTGGCTGATCGTCTTTTTTCTCGTGCCGCTGGCGGTGGTCATCGGCATCGCCTTCTCCGAAAGCATCGTCGGACAGCCGCCCTATCTGCCGCTTCTCACCATCTCCGGCGAAGGCGACGTGCAGCTGACACTGCACCTCTCCAACTTCATCTTCCTGACGCAGGACCATCTCTACCTCGACGCCTGGCTCTCCTCCCTCAAGATCGCCTTCATCTCGACGGTGCTCGCCCTGCTCGTCGGCTACCCCATGGCGTATTTCATCGCCCGCTCCTCCGACCGGGCGCGCAACATTCTCCTGATGCTGGTCATTTTGCCGTTCTGGAGCTCGTTCCTGCTGCGCGTCTACGCCTGGATCGGCTTCCTCAAGAACAACGGGGTCATCAACAATTTCCTCGGCCTCTTGCACCTGCCGCAGGTCACGATGCTCTACACCGACTTCGCCGTCTATGTCGGTATCGTCTACACCTACCTGCCGTTCATGATCCTCCCGCTCTACACAAACCTCGTGAAGCTCGATCAATCGCTGCTCGAAGCCTCGGCCGACCTCGGCGCGCGCCCGATACGCACCTTCCTCTCGGTGACCCTCCCCCTCTCGCTCCCCGGCATCATCGCGGGCTCGATGCTGGTCTTCATCCCGGCCATCGGCGAGTACGTCATTCCGCAGCTCTTGGGCGGCCCCTCGACGCTCATGATCGGCCGCGTGCTCTGGGACGAGTTCTTCTCCAATCGCGACTGGCCCCTGGCCTCCGCCGTCGCCATCGCCATGCTGGTCGTGGTCGTCGTGCCGCTGATGCTGCTGCAGCGGGCCCAAAGCGAAGTGGTCGAACGGCAATGAAGCGCAGTCCGATCCTCGCCGCGGTCGCGACGCTGGGGTTTGTCTTCCTCTATGCCCCGATCATCTCGCTGATCGTGTTCTCGTTCAACGACAGCAAGCTGGTGACGGTCTGGGGTGGCTTCTCGCTGCGCGGCTACCGCGAGCTGTTCTCCAATCCGCAGGTGCTCGACGCGGGGCTGCTCTCGCTGCGCGTCGCCGCGTCATCGGCGACCATTGCCCTGGTGCTCGGCACGCTCTGCGCGGTGGCGCTGACGCGTTTCCGCCGCTTCCGTGGGAAAACGCTCCTCGGCGCCATGGTCTCGGCGCCGCTCGTCATGCCGGACGTCATCACCGGCCTCAGCCTGCTGCTGCTGTTCGTCGCCATGGAATCG
Source organism: Devosiaceae bacterium (assembly GCA_035547975.1). Lineage (GTDB taxonomy): Bacteria > Pseudomonadota > Alphaproteobacteria > Rhizobiales > Devosiaceae > DASZTU01. The sequence goes on from DASZTU010000049.1 coordinate 3,244, forward strand.
GTCATTGGTTGGCCGCATGGGCGGGGGGAGCTCACCATCATCATCGCCCATTCGACGTTCTGCATGGCCTATGTGACGGTCGTCGTCTCCTCCCGCCTCTCCGACCTCGACCTCAGCCTCGAGGAGGCGGCACAGGATCTGGGCGCCGTACCGGCCCGGGTCTTCTTCGACATCACGCTGCCGATCATCGCCCCCGCGCTGATTTCAGGCTGGCTGCTGAGCTTCACGCTGTCTCTCGATGATCTCGTAATCGCGAGCTTCGTCTCGGGCCCGGGCTCCAACACCCTGCCGATGGTCATCTTCTCCAAGATGAAGCTCGGCGTATCGCCCGACATCAATGCGCTCGCGAGCCTCATCATCGGCATCGTGGCGCTGGGCGTGATCGTCGCGACCTTCTTCCAGCTGCGCCGGCCGCAGAAGAAGGCGCCGGCGTAGGCAACCTGCCGGGGGGGCGGATTGGCCCTACCTCAACAGCCACTCGTGCTCCGGGGCGTTGTAGAACTTCCAGGCCCGCCGCGGCCCGGCCATGACATTGAGATAGTAGCTGTCATAGCCGTGGACCGTCGCCACCGGATGGTAGCCCTTGGGCACGAGCACCACGTCGCCGTCCTCGAAGGCAATGGCCTCGTCGAGCGACCGGTCATCGGTGTAAACGCGCTGGAAGCCGAACCCCTGCGGCGGGTTGAGCCGGTGAAAATAGCTCTCCTCGAGGAGGGTCTGGCGCGGAAAGTCATCCTCGTCGTGCCGGTGCGGCGGATAAGACGAGGTGTTGCCGTTGGGCGTGATCACCTCGACCACCAGCAGCGAATGGGCCGGTTCCGTCTCGGGCAGGATGTCGGTGACGTGGCGGGTATTGGAGCCCTTCCCGCGCACGACCGGCGGATGGCTCCCGGGGGGGATGAGCCGTGGGGCATAGGTATCGCGCACGCCGGGCGCCGAGCAGACGGCAAGCTCGGCGGCCGAGGTCGCGTCCACCGACCAGTGATCGCCTGCCGGGACATAGACCGCGAAGGGCTGCCCCTCGAAAGGCGTCATGCGCTGGCCGATCTCGCCGAAATCGTGCCGGCCGGCGTGGACCACCGCCTTGCCGCTGACGAGAACAAGGCAGACCTCCCGGTCGTGGGTTTCGGCCGAAAGGCTGTCGCCGGGCGCGAGGCGATGCAGGTCGAAGCCGACATAGGCCCAGCCTGCCGACTCCGGCGTGACGTGGTGCACGCGGCCGGTCCGGCCCTGGGGCTTAAGCTGAAGGCGGGACATCCTGGTCTCCGGTGATCTTGGGCGGCTGGCCGGGCGCCGGCGGCGCGTCCTTCGGGAAACTGATGAAGAAGCTCCAGACCGAATAGGCGGTAAGGCCGACCGTGATGGCGATCCACATGGAATCGCGGCCGAAGAGCTCGAGGGCGGCCCAGCCGGCGCAGACAGCCGTCACCGCGACGCGGCGCCAGAGCGGGCGGAAGAAGGCGGCGTCCCTCTCCTTCATGACTTGCCCGGCCTAGGCACTCGGAAAACCCTGCGTCTCGACGGTGTATCCCGCCGCGGTCATGTCCTTCATGAGTTCCTTGTAGCCCACCTGCGCCATCTTGAGCGGCGGATTTTTCTTCGGGTCCTGCTCCGCCTCGACCACGAACCAGCCCTCGTAGCCGTGCGCGGCGAGCCGCTTGACGATCGCGCCGAAGTCGAGCGAGCCATCCCCCGGCACGGTGAAGGCACCGAGCGCGACCGCATCGAGGAAGGACTGCTTCGTCCGGTCGAGCCCGTCGACGACCGGCCGGCGGATGTCCTTGACGTGCACATGGTTGATGCGCGCGTGATGCCTGTCGATGGCCCGCAGGACGTCACCACCCGCGAACGCCAGGTGCCCCGCGTCGAGCAGCAGCGGAATGCCGGGTCCCGATGCCGCCATGAAGGCGTCGAGCTCGGGCTCCGTTTCGACCACCGCGGCCATGTGGTGATGGTAGGAGAGCGGCATCCCCTGCTCCGCGCACCATTCGCCGAACGCCGTGACCTTTTTGGCGTAGGCCTTCATCTCGTCATCCGAGAGTTTTGGCTTCGTCGCCAGCGGCTTGCTGCGATCTCCCTGGATCGAGCGGCCGACTTCGCCATAGACGATGCAGGGCGCGTTGACCGCCTTGAAGAGCTCGATCATCGGCAGGATCCGGTCCTTGTTGGCCGCCATCTCCTCGTTGACGAGCGTTCCCGAGAACCAGCCGCCGCAGAGCGTCACGTCCGCCGCCTTGAGGATCGGCAGCATGACCTCGGGATCGCGCGGGAAGCGGCGGCCCATTTCCATCCCGGTGAATCCGGCCGAGCGCGACTGGCGCAGGCACTCCTCGAGCGAGACGTCGTCGCTGAGTTCGGCGAGGTCGTCGTTCCACCACGCGATGGGCGACATGCCCAGTTTGGCTTTCATTTTTTGTCCTTCAGTGGTCTCTACGGTCGCTCGAGTTCGTCCCGGCTGGGGCGTTCAAACAGCCGGATCCATTTTTTAAGCTCGTCTTCAGCGATGCGGAATGTGCCTTCAGGATGCTCGGCGTTTCGCGCGGCCAACCGCTTCAGCAGAGCCTCGTCCGAAGCGTCTGTAAAATGAATGCGGAAGTCCGCACCGAGCTCGTTGGCGCGCGTGCGAAAGTCCTCTCTTTCGCTTCGGCTCCAGCATCCAAAATCGAGGACAACATTCGTTCCGAGAACCAGCGCCCGCGCGGCGACATCCCATAGCAGCGATTCGAGCACCTGATGCCGCGCGTTGTGTCGCTCATGCCCAACATCGTCCGCGTCAGCAAAGTCGTCTCCGAACAGGCGAACGTGCCACTCATCCGTCGTGAGCCGAAGAGCCGAATACTCTGCCTCGAGTTTGCGAGCTTCAGTAGTCTTGCCGCTGCACGGCAAACCAACCATCAGGTGCAGCGTCGCCAAGGACCACTCCTCTGGGTGCAGGACTCGCCCGCACTACCCTACCACCTGCGATTTGCGCGCCTTCTCGTATTCGCGCCGCGCCTTCTTGACTTCGCTCCGCTCGGAGACCTCGGGCACCGCCACGTCCCACCAGTGCCCGCCGGCTTCCGTCGTGATCAGGGGGTCCGTGTCGATGACGATGACGGTCGTCCGTTGCTCGCCCCGGCTCCGCTCGAGCGCCGCCTCGAGCTCGCCGATCGAGCTCACCTTCCCGGCGACCGCCCCCATCGAGGCCGCGTGCGCGACGAAGTCGATCGCCGGCAGCACCTCGTGCCGGGCATCCTTCAGGAGGTTGTTGAAATTGGCGCCGCCGGTCGCCATCTGCAGCCGGTTGATGCACCCGAACCCGCCATTGTCGAGCAAGACGATGGTGAGCTTCTTGCCCAGCATCACGGAAGTGGCGATCTCCGAATTGAGCATCATGTAGCTGCCGTCGCCGACCATCACCACCACATCGGCATCGGGACGGGCGAGTTTCACGCCGAGCCCGCCGGCGATCTCGTACCCCATGGTCGAATAGCCGTATTCGAGGTGGTAGCTGCCCGGCGTCGTCGCCGGCCAGAGCTTGTGGAGCTCGCCCGGCAGCCCTCCCGAGGCGCAGACGAGGATTGAATTTTCGCCGCGCGTCCGGGCCACGGCGCCGATCACCTGCGCGTCGGACGGCAGGAGTGCATTGCCCGCAGCGGTGGCACCGCGTGCCGCCTCGAGCCAGGCCGTCTTGCCCTGCTCGGCCGTCGCGACCCAGGCCTTCGGCGCGCTCCAGTGGCCGAGCGCGCGATGCAGCGCCTCGATGGTGACCCGGGCGTCCCCGACGAGGGGCAGCGCCCGATGCTTGGTCGCGTCGAACGGCTGCACGTTGAGCCCGATGAGCGTCAGGGCCTCGTTCTTGAACAACGCCCAGGAGCCGGTGGTGAAATCCTGGAGGCGTGTGCCGACCGCGAGGACCAGGTCGGCTTCCTCGGCGAGTGCATTGGCCGCCGACGACCCGGTGACGCCGACCGAGCCCATGTTGAGCCGGTGATCGTGCGGCAGGGTCGACTTGCCGGCCTGCGTCTCCATCACCGGCACGCCATGCGCTTCGGCGAAGTGGCGCAGCGCCTCGGTCGCCTCCGAATAGAGCACCCCGCCGCCCGCAATGATCACCGGCTTTTTTGCCCGCGTCAGCGCTTCGGCGGCGGCCGCGAACTCGTCCGCGTCGGGCATGATGCGGCGCGGCATCCAGAGCTTTTCGGCAAAGAAGCTCTCGGGATAGTCGTAGGCCTCCGCCTGCACGTCCTGGCAGAGCGCCAGCGTCACCGGCCCGCACTCGGCCGGATCGGTGAGGACACGCATCGCCCGGTTGAGCGCCGAAATGATCTGCTCCGGCCGCGTGATGCGGTCGAAATACCGGCTGACGGGGCGGAAGGCGTCGTTGGCCGAGACCGTGCCGTCCCCAAAACTCTCGACCTGCTGCAGCACGGGATCGGGCGCCCGGTTGGCAAAGACGTCGCCCGGGAGCAATAGCAGCGGCAGCCGGTTGACGTGCGCGAGCGCGGCAGCCGTCACCATGTTGGTCGCGCCCGGCCCGATCGAGGAGGTGACCGCCATGAAGCGGCGCCGGAAGCTCGCCTTGGCAAAGGCGATGGCGACATGCGCCATGCCCTGCTCGTTATGGGCGCGGTAGGTCGGCAATTCGTCGCGCACCGCGTGCAGCGCCTCGCCGAGCCCGGCCACGTTGCCGTGTCCGAAGATGGCGAAGACGCCGCCGAAGATCGGCACGCGATGGCCATCGATCTCGGTCATCTGCCGGGTCAGGAACCGGGCCACGGCCTGGGCCATGGTCAGGCGGATGGTCTGCGTCATGTTGTCCTCCCGCTTTCTCCGGCTATGCCTTCGCCTCGCGGCAAACTCAAGACCCCGCCCCGAGGGGGCGACGGGCGCTTGGCCGCGCCACGATCAGGCTTCCTCCCAGGCCGCATTGAGCGCGGCAAAGCGGTCGGCCATGTCGGCAACCGCCGCATCGTCGCCGATCCGGCCGGCCAGCCACGCGCGCGCCGCATCGCCGAAGATCGTCCGGCCCACGGCAAAGCCTTTCACCGTCCGGGCCCGCTTGGCAATGCGGAACGCCGCCTTGAGCTCGTCCGCCGGCGCATCGAGCCCGAGGAGCACCACGCCGCGGCAATAGGGATCGCGCGTCTCGATCACCTCGTCGATGGCAGCCCACGCCGCCGCGCTGCCTTGCGGTTCGAGCTTCCACCAGTCGGGCTGGAGCCCGGCGTCGTAGAGTTCCGTCAGCGCGCGCGCCATGGTGCGGTCATCGACGGGCCCTGCCTTGGAGCAGATGATCTCGATCAAGAGCTCGCGGCCGATGCGGCGCGCGGCATCGAACGCGGTCCGCAGCTTTTCGACCTGCTCGGCCTTGAGCGCCGCCGGGTCGTCCGGGTGATAGAAGCACAGCACCTTTATGCAGTGGTCGACGGGCCACTCCACCAGCCGCCCGCCGACATCGGGGGAGAACTCGAACTCGAGCGGGCGCGAACCCGGCAACTCGATGGGCTTGGCGATCCAGAAATCCCTGGCCGCGGCAACTTCGAACAGCGCCGCGCGGCCATACTTGTCGTCGAGCAGCATGCCGAAGCCGGGCCGACCGTCGGCCACCCGGCTCGCGGCCTTGACCGCCAGAACCTTGAAGGCGGAGAGCTTTTCGGGCGTCGCCCCCTCCATAGCCTCGAGCTGGCTGCGGTGGTCGATCGCGAGCGCCCTGAGCGCCGGGATGGCGCGGCGCCGGGTCGTCGCCCAGTGGATGTGGTTGATGGCGTCGTCCTTGCGGAGCGCCCGCTCCGCGCTGCCATGCGCCAGGAAGTACGATAGCTCCGCCCAGGTCGGATATTCGGGCGCACAGAGGAGACGCGAGACGGCAAACGCGCCACACGCATTGGCCCAGGTGGCGCAGGTCCTGAGCGGCTCGCCCCTGAGCCAGCCGCGGAGGAAACCGGACATGAAGGCGTCGCCCGCCCCGAGCACATTGTAAACCTCGATCGGGAAGCCCTCCCCTACGATTCCCTGTTCGAGGTCGTTGGGGATCGGCCCGTCATAGACGATGCAACCCATCGCGCCGCGCTTGAGCACGATGGTCGCCTGCGTGACGTCGCGGATCGCCTGGAGAGCCGCCGGCACGGTATCGGCCCCGGACGCGATGCGGATCTCCTCCTCGGTCCCGACGATCAGGTCGCAATCCGGCAGGATTTCGCGATAGGCCGCCGAGACCCGGTCCGACTTGACGTAGCGCTCGAACCCGGCCTCGTGTCCGGCGAGGCCCCAGAGGTTGGGCCGGTAGTCGATGTCGAAGACCACCCGTCCGCCGTTCGCCTTGGCGATGCGGATCGCCTTCTTCTGCGCCGCGGCGCTGTTGGGGCGCGAAAAATGCGTCCCGGTCACGACGATCGCGCCGGCCGAGCCGACGAAATCCTCGTCGATATCGCCCTCGTCGAGCGCCATGTCGGCGCAGTCGGTGCGCACAAAGATCATCGGCGAGACGCCCTCGCCCTCGACCGCCAGGAGGACCAGCGCGGTCAGCCGATCGGGATCGGTCGCGATGCCGCGCGTCTCCACCCCCTCGCGCGCGAGCTGCGCGCGGATGAAGCGGCCCATCTGCTCGTTGCCGACGCGGGTGATCAGCGCCGACTTGAGGCCGAGCCGCGCAGAGCCCACGGCGATATTGGCGGGGCAACCGCCGACGGACTTGGCAAAGCTGGTGATATCTTCGAGGCGGCTGCCGATCTGCTGGCCATACAGATCGACCGATGAGCGGCCGATGGTGATGACATCGAGCGCTGCGTCGGCCATAGTCTCCCTCGTGCTCTCGTACTCCGGCGGGACGGCCGGCCGCCTTGGCGGTTTGAAGCTTTCGTCCCGCGACAATCGTCGCCCAGAGCACGCTCTGGACAGCCGGTTGCCGCCGTTGTATCCCTCGCGCCGATGAAACGTCAATTCCGAATTTTAACCGTTCGGAACAAACATTCCATTCGGAGGGAGCGGGAAAATGGTGCGGTTTGGTGTGCTGGGGGCGGGCCGCATCGGCAATGTACACGCAAGGACCATCGCGGGTTCGGGACGCGCTTCGGTCGCCTATGTGGCCGATGCCATTCCCGACGCCGCCCGGAAGCTGGCTGAGACGGTCGGCGCGAAAACCGGCTCGGTCGAGGAGATCATCGCGGCGAAGGACGTCGATGCCATTCTCATCGGCACGCCCACCGATACGCACGCGGATTTGATCGAGGCGGCCGCCCGCGCCGGCAAGGCCATTCTCTGCGAAAAGCCGGTCTCCCTTTCGGTCGAACGCATCCAGCAATGCCTGCCGGTCGTCGAGAAAGCGGGGGTGCCACTGCTCATCGGCTTCAACCGCCGCTACGACCCGAACTTCCGCGCGCTCGAGCAGCGGCTCCGCGCGGGCGAGATCGGCGACGTCGAGATGGTCACCATCATCAGCCGCGACCCGGCCCCGCCGCCCGTCAGCTATATCGAGCGCTCGGGCGGTCTTTACCGCGACATGATGATTCACGATTTCGACATGGCGCGCTTCCTGCTGGGCGATGGCGAGGAGATCGTTTCCGTCCATGCCCTCGGCAGCGTCCTGACGGACCCGGCCATCCGGCCGACCGGCGACGTCGACACCGCCGCCGTCCACATGAAGACCCGGTCGGGCAAGCTCGTCGTGATCACCAATTCCCGCCGCGCGACCTATGGCTACGACCAGCGCCTCGAGGTGCACGGCGCAAAGGGCATGCTCCGCGCCGGCAACATCCACATGACGACCGTCGAGAAGGCCGATGCCTCCGGCTTTTCCGGCGACGTGATCCAGAACTTCTTCATCGACCGCTACGCGGGCGCCTACGCGGCCGAGATCGGCGCCTTCCTCGACGCCATGGAGAAGGGCACCAAGCCCCGTGCCGACGGCAGGGACGGGCTCGAGGCGCAGCGCCTGGCCGAGGCGGCGACCCGCTCGAGCCAGACGGGCGAGGTCGTGACCCTCTAGCGCCGGACGAGGCGGTTCTTCGCCCTCGTTTCGTTCAGAACCCGTTCAGACGCGCCGATGATGCTAGACTGCATGCGCTCCTTGGGAGGAGAAGTTCATGCGAAAAGCGTTACTAGCGTTCTCGCTTTGGCTCGTGGCCACCGCCGCGGGCATCGCCGGTGATCCAACCGGCAAGGCCGTGGGCGTCGACCCCACGGCGGAGGCCGATCTCGGCAGCGTCACCCGGACTCTCGTTGTGGGTTCCGACGTCGCGGTCGGCGAGACCGTGGTGACCGGCTCGGCCGGCCTCGTGCAACTGCTGTTTTCCGATCAGACCAAGCTGCTGGTCGGCCCCAAATCCTCGCTCAAGATCGAGGCCTACCTGCTGCGCTCCGACAACAAGGCCTCGCAGTTCGCCGTCAACGCGCTCTCCGGAACATTCCGCTTCATCACCGGCAAGAGCGCCAAGCCGGCCTACCGCATCGACACCCCGAACGGCAGCATTGGCGTGCGCGGCACCGCCTTCGATTTCAACGTCGACGATCTTGGGACGACCCTGGTGCTGTTTCACGGCTCGGTGCGCATGTGCGCCTCGGCCGGAAGCTGCGTGAACATGGTCCAGGCCTGCGGCGTGGGCAATCTCAGCGGGTCGAACGCGACCGCCCTGACCCAGGCACAGCAGCGCGCGCGCAACCTGCGCGCCCGCTTCCGCTACGTCCGCTCGGATAGCTCCCTGCTCTCGCCGTTCCGGGTTTCGGGCGCCTCGCGTTGCCTCCAGCCGCCGAGCACCACGCCGCGCTCCAACACGCGGACCGTGCCGCCGCGCGGCCCGACGCATATCACCCCGCCGTCGCCGCCCCCGCGCCTGCATCGGCCACCGGTCGTGGTGCAAAATCCCTGCTTCAACTACCGCTATCTGAGCCCCGCGGAGAAGGAAGCGCTGCGCCGCAATCACATCTACTGCGCCGGCGGGAGGCCGCCGCCGCCGAACCTCGAGCCGGAGCCGGGCGGGCTGGTCCACATCAATCCCTTCCCTCCCCACCGGCCGCCGCGCGGTACGGGTGGCACCTATGGCGGATCGGACGGTGGGACCTCCACGGACGGTGGCTCGTCGACGGATGGCGGTTCATCGACGGATGGCGGGCCGATCATCTACTGATCCTCTCGGTGTCCCGGCTCCGAGGCCGGGACGCCTACTTTTCGCCCCGCCGCTGCGCCACCCCGATGCAGAGGCTCATGGCAAGCGACATCGTCGCGGCCTGCGACCGGAACCCCTCGAAATTGGCCTCGACGATCTCGAACCATACGTCGGCGATCGGCGCGATGGGTGAAAAGGCGCTATCGGTGATCGAGACGATCCGGGCCTCCCGGCTCCGTGCCGCCTGCGTCAGCGCCACCGTCTCGCTGGCATAGGGCGTAAAGCTGATCGCGACCAATCCGTCGCGGGCCGAAACGAAGCCGAGTTGCTCCGCCCCGAGCCCGGCGATCGCATCGACGAGGACGTTGCGGATGCCGAGTTTGCCCAGGGCATAGGCCATGTAGGCGGCGATCGGGAAGGAACGGCGCAGGCCGACGAGGTAGATGGTTTCGAGGCCCGCCAGAACCTCGACCGCCCGCTCGATCTTTTCCGGCTCGAGGGCATGCCGCGCCTCGGCCAGCGACCGCTCGGCGCTATCGAGAAACCCGTCGAGGATGAGGCTCGCGCGCGAACCCCCCTTGGCGTGGGCCCGCAACTGCTGCAGACGCTCGTCATAGTTGAGCACCCGCTCCCTGAGGCGCGAACGGAAGACCTGCTGCAGGTCCGAAAAGCCCTGGTAGCCGAGCGCCTGCGACAGGCGCACCAGCGTCGAGGGCTGCACGGCCGCCTTGGCGGCGATCGAGGCCGCAGTGCCGAAAGCAATCTCGTCCGGATTGTCGAGCGCAAAGCTCGCGACCTGCGCGAGCCGCCGCGGCAGGCTTTGCGAGCGCGTCTGGATCAGCGCCTTGAGCGCGGCAAAATCGCGCGGCGCCTCGCTGCGAACATCGATCTTGCTGATCGCAATTCCCCTTGCGCGCAGTTCCCGTTGCGCTACACAAACACACCTGCAACAAAAATTCCACGCCGGAATGATTTTTTCATCCGGGACGCAAGACAGGCGGGGGGCGGAGATGGACTCGATCGGCGTGGGCCTGATCGGCACCGGATATATGGGCAAATGCCATGCGCTGGCCTGGAACGCCGTGAAGCCGGTTTTCGGCGACGGGCCGACGCCGCGCCTCGTGCATCTGGGCGAAGCCACAGCCGACCTGGCCCGCGCCCGAGCCGAAGAGTTCGGCTTCGAGAAGGCGACCGGCAACTGGCGCGATGTCGTCGCCGATCCCGCCGTGGACGTGGTCTCGATTACCACCCCCAATGCCTTCCATGCCGAAATGGCGATCGCGGCGCTCGAGGCCGGCAAGCACGTGTGGTGCGAAAAGCCGATGGCCGTGAGCTACGCCGATGCCGAGCGCATGGCGGCCGCGGCAAAGCGCAGCGGGCGGGTGACGGCGCTCGGCTACAACTACATCCAGAACCCGATGGTCCGGCACATTCGGCGCCTGCTGCAGGAAGGCGCGATCGGCGCCGTCAACCACCTCCGCCTCGAGATGGACGAGGATTTCATGGCCGATGCAGACGCCCCCTTCTACTGGAAGAGCGAAGCGACCTCGGGCTACGGGGCACTCGACGATTTCGGCGTCCATCCGCTTTCGCTGATCCACTACCTCTTCGGCGGCGTCAGGCGGGTGATGGCCCACCTGGCAAAGCCCTACCCCGACCGGCGCCTGAGCGAAGGCGGCCGGCGGCCCGTCGAAACCTGGGACATCGCCGCCGTTCTCCTCGAGCTCGACGGCGGCGTTTCGGGCGTCATGGCGCTCGACCGCTCCGCCTGGGGCCGCAAGGGCCGCATCGCGCTCCAGATCTTCGGCAGCCGTGGCACGATCGTCTACGATCAGGAGCGTTTCAACGAGCTCCAGCTCTATACCAGCGCCGACCCTCCGACCGAGCAGGGTTTCCGCACCATCCTCGCCTCACCCGCGCACCCGCCCTATGGCCGGTTCATTCCGGCGCCCGGTCACGGTCTCGGCTTCAACGACCTCAAGATCATCGAGGCGCACGAACTGCTGCGCGCCATCCGGGGCGAGCCCGCCGACCTCATCGATTTTTCGGCGGGGCTCGGAATTGAACGCACGGTCCACGCCATGGCGCAAAGCCACGCCGAGCGGCGCTGGATCGAAGTATAGGCGCCCGAGACCCGCCCGGGCGCCCCACTTCCCCGCGCCTTATGCCGCCGTGACCACCGTCTCGTCGATCAGCTTGGCGGTGCTGGCCCGCGCCTCGCGCTGCAGGATGAACGCCGAAGCGCAGATGATCAGCGCCGCGCCCGGCCAGAACCAGATCGTCGGCACCTGCGACAGCAGCACCCAGCCGAGCACCGCGCTGAGCGGCAGCTTGAGATCGGTGAACGGCTGCAGATAAACCGCGTCGGCGACGCGGTAGGCCATGCTGGCGAGGTACTGCGCCCCCGCCGTCAGCACCCCGAGCAGCACGAGGAGCAAGAGCCCCGCCCCCGCCGGGAGCTGGAAGGGAAACCCGGTCGCGAGGCCAGACGGCACCAGCGTGGGGGCGAGCCAGGCCCAGCTCGTCGCGACAATGAGGATCAACAGGTGGTTGGGCGTGATCAGCACGAGAAGCGACAGGGTCAGCGTCTCGGGCGTATCCTCGCGCAGCAGGTATTTGGTGAGCACGTCGGTCGTGGCCCAAAGGAGGGCGGCGGCGATCGGCACCAGGGTGAGCCAGCTGAGGCCGTCCGTCCCCACGCCGGAGACGAGGATCGCCCCGCCAAAGCCCAGCAGCGCGGCGACCAGCCGCGTCGGCGAGACGCGTTCGCCCAGGAACAGCGCCGATCCGAGGACGATGAAGAGCGGCCCCGTCGAGAGCAGCGTCACCATCTGCCAGATCGGGGCGCCGGCCGCAAAGCCATAGACGAAGACGTGAATGCCGAGCGCCGAGACGAAGGCTCTGAGCTCATGCAGCAGGGGGTGCCGCGTCCTGAGGTTCTTGAGGCCGATCCGCAGGATCAGCGGCAGCGCGAACACCGTCGCGACGAGGTATTGCCAGAACGCCATGCCGGTCGAGCTCATGCCGAACTGCCACGGCAGCACCGACTGAAGGATGTTGGTGCCGGCGAAGGCAAGGCTCGCCAACAGCATCAGGCCGGCGCCGACGACCGGCCGGGTGGCAGCGGTAGAAGAGGAAATCTGGCGCATCTTCGATCCTTTCCGTGACCAGTTTCCTCAGGGTCACGGGAACCGAAAATGAAACGGCTGCGGCCTCGAGCCGCCAGCACGCCCACTTCGCCCGTTCTCTCTCATCCGGACTTTGACCGTCGGCTCCGGAATTCGACCGGATCTGCTGACCCGCCCCGGCAATGCCGACGCGGCGCTCGCGGGCTCGGCGGCTCGCTGCCACCCTACCGCCGGTGGGGAATTTCACCCCGCCCTGAGAACGTTCGCGGCAATTCTCCTGCCGCCCGCATAAAATAGCGCGGTGGGTCCGCGCGTTCAACAAGGCACAGCCTTGTGCGTGGCCTGAGGCCCGGCGCGGCAAAGCAAAAGGGCCGCCCCATCGGGCGGCCCCCATGAGCATAACGGCTGCTCATCGGCCCGGACCTCCAAGGGGTCACCCCGGAGCGGTCCGAAGGAGGCGGGTGTTACGACAGGGATTGCCCCGTCGAAATTGCCACCTTTCCAAAGCCCTTGAGAGCCGAAATCTCACTAGACATTGGATCACCTCCTTTGCGTTGGTTGAACATGAGAAACAACATGGGGCAATCCGCCCGGCTTGGCAAGGGCCGGGCAGCAACTGTCCGCTGATCGTTGGCATCCCTGCATCGCCCGGTCTTTTTGCCCTCGCGCTACGCGCGGTGCAATCGCGGGCCGCGTCCCCTGATGATCGGGCCCCGGCGCAATCTACGCTTGCGGGCACCACCTGCAACCCTTACACAAATCGCCCCTTGGATTAACGTTAATATTCGTGCAGACTGGCGGCGAAGCCGGACCATTCCCGATCCGGCGCGGTGGCGGATCGCGGTCGGCGCCCGTCCGCCCGTTCGCTCATGGGCCGCTGGCGGCCCGATCAGGAGGAAATTCGCATGGCAGCCTTCAACAGCCTGGGGCACGTGGCATTCCGGGTCAACGACCTCGAAAAGTCGCTCGATTTCTATGCCCGGCTCGGCTTTCCGGAATTTTTGCGGCTGACCAATGACGACGGCTCGCCCTGGATCTGCTACCTCAAGATCACCGATGAATCCTATATCGAGCTCTTCCCCGGCGCCGACGGCACGACCGTCCCCAACACCATGCGGCCCGGCCTCAACCACCTCTGCCTCACCACCGAGGACATGGACGCAACCGACGCGCACCTGAGAAGCGTCGGCATCCCCTTTGAATCGCCGCGCAACCCCGAACCCGGGATCGACGGCAACCGCGGCGCCTGGATCGTCGACCCGGACGGCAACCGCATCGAAATCATGGAGATGGCGCCCGCCTGCATCCAGTACGAGGCCATCAAGGCCTTCAACGCCGGCAAGGGCGCGACCGCCCTCAACCGGCCGCTGAAGCCCAAGGCCGCCTGAACCGGAAATTTCGAGGGCGCCTGTCCGCGCTCCGGACGCGGGCACCATGCCCTCTTGGGCCTCACCCCTCGAGGACCTCACCCTGAGCCTGTCGAAGGGCGAGGTCCTGTTGAGGTGAGAGCTCCGGCCGCCCCGCCCCGCGTCGCCGCCTCCCCCGCTCCGCCCTACCCCGCCGGGTAGAGCCGCCAACGCGTGGGACGGAACGCGATGCGTGATTTCTGGCCGGCCGGATGGTCGAACGGCAGGTCGATCTCGACCCGCTGCTGCTGGCCGCCGATCTCGAGCTCGACGCGGCGCGTGCCGCCGACCCGGCGGCTCGCCGCAACCACCCCGGCGAGGCCGGTGCCGCCGCCCTCCACGAGCTCGATGTCGTGCGGCCGGAAATAGAGCTGCGCCGGGCCGGCGCTCGCCGCCGGCGCCATGAGGCCCACGGCGCGCCCGCCGAGCCACACTTCCCCGTTTTCGACGCTGACGCTCAGCGCACTCGATTCCCCGATGAAGTTGAAGACGAACGGGGACACCGGCCGGTCATAGACCTCGTCGGGCGTTCCCACCTGCTCGATCTTGCCCTGGCTCATCACCACCAGCCGGTCGGCGAGCTCGAGCGCCTCCTCCTGGTCGTGCGTCACGAACACCGTTGTGTGCCCGGTGCGATCGTGTATTTCGCGCAGCCACCGGCGCAGTTCCTTGCGCACCCGCGCATCGAGGGCGCCGAAGGGTTCGTCGAGGAGCAGCACGCGCGGCTCGATGGCGAGGGCCCGGGCGAGGGCCACGCGCTGGCGCTGCCCGCCGGAAAGCTGGTTGGGGAAGCGCTTTTCGAGGCCCGAGAGCTGCACGAGGTCGATCAGTTCGAGGGCGCGGCGGCGGATTTCGGCCCGTGGCGGCCGTTGGGCGCGGCTGCGCACCCGCAGGCCGAACGATACGTTCTCGAGCACGGTCATGTGCCGGAAAAGCGCGTAGCTCTGGAACACGAAGCCGACATTGCGCTCCTGGACGCTGCGGTGGCTCGCGTCCTCCTCGCCGAAGAAGACCGTGCCCTCGGTCGGCGTCTCGAGCCCGGCGATGAGCCGCAGCAGCGTCGTCTTGCCGGAGCCCGAGGGGCCGAGCAGGGCGATCAGTTCCCCGGAGACGATGTCGAGCGAGACGTCGTGCAGCGCCGGGTACTGCGAAAATTCCTTGCGGATGTTCTGGACGCGGATATCCAAGCGGGGCCCCTCGATGTGACGCGAAACTAGTGCCGGCGGACGCCGGTTGCGAGTTCGCTGCCGAAGCGGAACTCCAGCAGGGTCTTGAGCACCAGCGTCACCAGCGCCAGGAGCGCCAGCAGCGACGCCACGGCGAACGCGCCGGCGAAATTGTAGCTGTCGTAGAGGATTTCGATGTGGAGCGGCATGGTGTTGGTGACGCCCCGGATATGGCCGGAGATCACCGAGACCGCCCCGAACTCCCCCATGGCGCGGGCGTTGCAGAGCAGCACCCCATAGAGCAGGCCCCAGCGGATATTGGGCAGGGTGACCAGCCGAAACGTCTGCCAGGGCGAGGCGCCGAGCGACAACGCCGCTTCCTCGTCGCCCGTCCCCTGCTCCTGCATGAGCGGGATGAGTTCGCGCGCGACAAAGGGAAAGGTGACGAAGATCGTCGCGAGCACGATGCCGGGCACGGCGAAGGTGATCTGCAGCCCGACCGAATTGAGGAACGGGGCGAGCACGCTGCTCGAGCCGAAGAGGATGACGTAGATCATCCCGCCGATCACCGGCGAAACCGAGAACGGCAGGTCGATCAGGGTGATCAGGAACGACTTGCCCCAGAAATCGAATTTCGCAATCGCCCAGGCGGCGCAGATGCCGAAGATGAGGTTCGCCGGCACGGCGATCGCTGCAACGAGGAGCGTCAGCCGGATCGCGGCGGCGCCGTCGGGATCGGTGAGCGCCGCAAGGAAGACGCCCGGCCCTTTGGCGAAGGCCTGGAGAAAGACCGTCAGCAGCGGCAGGAGCAGCGTGCCGAGCAGGAAGACCACCGCAATGGCGATGAGGCTCCACTTGACCCAGGGGCGCTCGCTCGTCGGCGAGGCGCCGCCCGGCGCGGCACGACGCGAGCTGGCGACGAGGCGCTTGGGCCCCGTCGCCAGCACGGTGCGCTCGATCATCGGCTCAATTGCCACCGAAACGCCTCCGGCTCCAGGCCTGCAGCAGGTTGATGATGAACAGCATGACGAAGGCGATGATCAGCATCACCATGCCGATCGCCGCCGCCGCCGGCTGGTTGAACTCCTGGAGGCGAATGACGATCAGGAGCGGGGCGATCTCCGACTTGTAGGGGATGTTGCTCGCAATGAAGATCACCGAGCCATATTCGCCGACGGCCCGCGCGAAGGCGAGGGCGAAGCCGGTGAGGATGGCGGGAAGCAGGCGCGGCAGGATGACCCGCGTCACCGTCTGCAGCCGGCTCGCGCCCAGCGTCGCCGCCGCCTCCTCGATCTCCTGCTCGAACTCCTGGAGCACCGGCTGTACGGTGCGCCCGATGAACGGCAGGCCGACAAACACCAGCGCCACGACGATGCCGGCCGGGGTATAGGCGATCTTGATTCCGAGATGGCTGAGCGGCTCGCCGATCCAGCCCTTGGGCGCGTAGAGGGTCGAGAGCGAAATGCCGGCGACCGCCGTCGGCAGGGCGAACGGCAGGTCGACCGCCGCGTCGAGGAGGCGCCGGCCGGGGAACTCGTATCGCACCAGCACCCAGGCGGCGAGGAGGCCGAAGACGAGGTTGATCAGGGCGGCGATGAAGGACGAGCCGAAGCTCGTCCAGAGCGCATTGACGGTGCGGGTATCGGAGGCAAGGCGCCAGAATTCCGCTGGCCCCAGGGCGGCCGCGTTCAGCGCCAGCCCGCCCAGCGGAATGAGGACGATAAGCCCCAGATAGGTCAGCGCCAGGCCAAACGTGATCCCGAAACCCGGGATCGCGCTTGGCTTGACGAACCTGAAGCCGCTATCGGCCAAAGCCATCAGGAGGTCACTGTCCGGGCTTATAGATCTGGTCGAAGATGCCGCCCTCGGCAAAGTGCTCGGGCTGCGCCTTTTCCCAGCCGCCGAAGATCGGATCGTCGATGGTGACGAGGCTCACCTTGGGAAAGGCGTCGAGCAGCGACTTGTCGGTGACGAGGTCCGGATTGATCGGCCGGTAGTGGTTCCGGGCGGCGATGGTCTGACCGTCCGCCGAATAGAGATAGTTGATGTATTCGGTGGCCAGCTCGCGCGTCCCGTGCGCGTCGACGTTCTTGTCGACGATCGCGACCGGCGGTTCGGCGAGGATCGAGATCGGCGGGTAGACGATGTCGTACTGGTCGGCCCCGAACTGCGCCTGTGCCTGGAAGGCGTCGTTTTCCCACGCCAGCTCGACATCGCCGACCTGCTTCTGCGTGAACGTCACGGTGGAGCCGCGTGCGCCCGAGTCGAGCACCGGCACGTGCCGGTAGAGCTGGGTGATATAGTCCTTGGTCTTTTCGGCATCGCCGCCGAACTGCTTTGCGGCCCACGCCCAGGCGGCGAGATAGGCCCAGCGCGCCCCGCCCGATGTCTTGGGGTTGGGCGTGATGACCTGCGTGTCGTCCTTGATGAGGTCCGGCCAGTCGTGAATCCCCTTGGGATTGCCGTGGCGGACGAGGAAGACGATGGTCGAGGTATAGGGCAGCGACTTGTGGGGGAACTTGCTCTCCCAGTCGGCGCCGATCAGGCCCTTTGCGGCGATGGCATCGATATCGCTCTTGACGGCGAGGGTCACCACATCGGCGCCCAACCCGTCGATCACCGCCTTGGCCTGGGCGCCCGAACCACCGTTCGAGACCTGCAGCCTGACATTGCTGCCGGGATGGAGGGCCGTCCAGTGCTGGGCAAAGGCGTCGTTATATTGCTGGTAAAGCTCTCGCGTCGGATCGTAGCTGACATTGAGCAGCTGCTGATCATCGGCGCGGGCCGTCACGACGCCGGCAAAGCCGATCGCGGCGATGAGCCCGCCCAGTGCAAGTATTTGAGCCGTTCTCTTCATCAGGTTCCTCCGTGGTGAAGATCGCAGGCATAGACTACTTACTTAGTCGTGATTGGCATAGGCCGGCCATGCCCTCCCGGATGCTGCGGCGGAAAAAAGCTTTCCGCAAACACGCTGGGCGCCAGCATGGACGCGCTGCAGCGGCGGCGTCAAACGGCCCCGGCGCAGCAATTCGTTCCGGCAAGGCGATTGCCGCGGGTCGCGCGTCAGTCGGCGAGCGTCAGCGCCAGCGTCGCGGCATCGGCGATGCTCGTCGAATCGAGCACCTCGCGGGTTGCTTCCGCCACGCGGGCGAAGACCCGTCGGATTTCGCAGTTCGCTTCGTCGGCGCAGTCGCTGCAGCGGCGGTAGGCGATCCGCGAGAGGCAGGGCAGCAGCGCCACCGGGCCATCGAGAAGCCGGACGACTTCCCCGAAAGTGATCTTCTCGGCCGGCCGCGCCAAGGCATAGCCGCCGAGCCGGCCGCGCCGGCTTTCGACCAGGCCCGCGCGCTTGAGCTCGAGCAGGATCTGCTCGAGGAATTTCTTCGGGATCACCTGCCGCTTCGAGATTTCCGAAATCATCAGCGGCTCGCCGGGTGGTGCCTCGGCCAGCACGAGAAGCGCCCGAAGCGCGTATTTGGCCCGCTGCGAAATCAATCGCCTTCTCCCATCGCCGCCGCGGGGCGGTCAGCGTGGCATAGCGGGAATGGACGTCGAACGCCACCTGCAGGACGCCGCAGCGCCACGCCCTCGCCCGGGGGCGAAGGTCAGAGGCGTGGTTCGCGGCGCCCATAGGCATCGACGCTCTCGTCCGCCTCGGGCTCAGCGCGCGTTCCCGCGGCCTGGGTGGCCCTCGGCTCGTCGGCCGGCGCCACCTCGACCGGCGGCACGGCGGATGGCGCGCTTTCGCCCGCCCGCTCCCGCGTCGGCGTCGCTCTCGGCTCGGGCCGTTCTGCGCCCCCTGCACCGGCCGGCGTCACATCCGGCTCGCCGCCCAGCGTGCCGAAGAGGTCGCGCTCCAGCGCCTCGAGCCAGGACCCCTCCTCGAGCCGGGCGCGCGCCGCGGCCGCCTGCTGCACGTCGATGAGATCGGGCTCGGGACCGGCCGCCCCGCCATGCCCCTCGGTCGGTTCGGCCCAGAACTCGCTCTTGAAGCGCGGCACCGCCTCGTCCGCCGTTTCGGCGTTCGACGCCGGCGGCAGGATATCGATCTCGGCCGCCGAGACGACGCGGAAACTGCCATCGCTTCCCTCGGACGGCGCTTCGCCCATGGACCCGGCCTCGGCGGAGGCGGCGCGAGCCGGCTCGCCGTCGAGACCCTGCGGTTCCGCCGCGGCGGCCGCAAGGGCGGGCTCGTCATCGCGAACCGCGGGCTCGGGCGCCGGCGCCACAAGGGGCTCCGGCTCGGGTTCGGGCTCCGGCTCGACGAGGTGCAAATGTGGGCGTTCGGGCGCGGGAGGTGCCGGCGCATCCGCAACGACGGCCGGCGGGGGCTCTGGCTCCGTGATCACGGGCGCAACAGCTTCGGCCGCCTCGGGGCTGTCCGCAGCCTGCAGCTCCTCGACCGGCGGCAGGTCCGCCGCAATCGCCGGTTCGACCGGCACTTCGACAACGGCAGCCGCCGCTGTTTCGACCCTGTCGGCCGCAAAGGCCGGCCGGGGCGGCGCGGCATTGCGCGAGATCGGCCCGCCCGCCAGCAGGGCGAGGGCGGCCTCGGGCCCCTGGTCCATGGCCTCGGGCTCCCGCTGTCCGTCGGCGCCCGAAAGTGCATCTGAGGCCGGCTCGTCGGCTGGATCGTCGCCGGCTGGTGTGGCTACCGGGGCCGGTGCCGGCGCCGCGGGAGACGCGGGCGCGTCCTCCCCGTCGTCGACCGGCCGCGCGGCGGGTTTGAGGGGGCGAGCGCCGGGGAAGATCGGCTCGAGCCTCGGGCCCCGCCAGCCTTCCGCTGTCTCCGCGGCAGGGTTTGCGGCCGCCGGCGGCGACTTCGGGTCGGTTTCGAGCGGCTCGAGCACCATCGGCGCGCCCGGCCGGATGGCGGGCGTGGTCGTGATCCCCCGCTCCTCGCGCGCCTGCCGCAGCAGGTTGCCGGCCGTCGAGAGCTTTGGCGCGCCCCGTCCGATGCCGGATTCGTGCAGCCAGTCGACCATGCCGAGCCCGATCTCGCGCTCGCCCATGATCACCTCGTCGGCGCCCAGCTTCTTGAGGTAGTCGATTTCCTCGTCGGCGTGCGCGCGGGCAATGATCCGGACATTGGCGTTGAGCCTGCGGCACTGCTCGACCGCCTGTCCCGCCTCGAAGGCGTTGGGTATGGCGATGACGACGCTGCGCGCGCCCATGACATTGGCCAGCATCAGGACGTCATGCGTCGCGGCATTCCCCACGATGACCTCGGCACCCGCCGCGCGCGCCGCATTCACCCGGCCCTCGGCATCCTCGATGACGAGGAAC
>DASZTU010000050.1:0-9083 GCA_035547975.1 Devosiaceae bacterium
TGGAACGGCGGCGGCCGGACGTGGTCGTACTCAACGTCAGGATCGGGGCCGAAGACGGGATCGACGTCCTGCGCCGGGTCAAGTCGATGCGGGTCGGCACGCCGGTGTTCATGCTGGCGGACCGGGTGGATGTCGATGAGGCGGTGCGCGCGATGAAGGCGAGAGCGAGCGACGTCGTTACCAAGCCGATCAATACCGAACGCCTGCTGCGTGCCGTGCTCGATGCCCTGCGGCAGGATGTGCACCTCGGCCCGCTGCAGCATGGGCGGCGCCCGGTGGAGGTGCGCGGCTTCGCCCAGCTCACGCCCCGCGAGCGCGAGGTGCTGCAGCTGATCACCAACGGCCAGTCGAACAAGGAAGCGGGGCGCGAGCTCGGCATTTCGCCACGCACCATCGAGGTGCACCGCGCCCGCGTGATGGAAAAGCTCGGGGCCAAGAACACCGCCGACCTGATGCGGATCGTGCTGACGAGCTGAGGCGCGCCCCCGCCACTTCCCGTGCGGCCAGTCCGGACCGCATGAGGCTCTTGATCACCCCCGCGTTGATCCAGATCAGGGTCCGGTCCTCGTGGGAAAGCTAGTTCCGCCTTATCCGGAAGGGGAGAGGCGGTGGAACCGACCAGTCACGAACGTCAGAAGCCCCGTCCGCGCGGGCGATCCCTGGGCGCGGCGCGGGCCAGCGCCCCCACGGCCGGCCCGCCCGGCGGCAGGCCCCGCCCGCGGCCGCCCCGCGACCTGCCGATCCTGACGATCACCGTCAACCCGGCCCTCGACATCACCACCTGGGTGCCCCGGGTGGTGCCGATGCAGAAGCTTCGCTGCGCTCCCCCGCTCTACGAGCCCGGCGGCGGCGGCGTGAACGTATCGCGCGCCATCAAGGAACTGGGCGGCGCGAGCCGTGCCTTCATCGCGCTCGGCGGCGCAACCGGCGAGCGCTATCGCGAGCTCCTCGCGCCATTCGGCCTCGACGCCGAGATCTGGCCGATTCCCGGCGAGACCCGCTTCTCGCTGACCGTGATGGAATCGGAGCGCCGCCAGCAGTACCGCTTCCTCCTCCCCGGACCGGCGATCGGCGGCGAAACGGTCGCGGCCCTGCTCGCCGAAATCCGGCGGCAGGTCGAAATGACGCATGGCCTCGTCGTGCTGAGCGGCAGTCCGCCGCCCGGCCTGCCCATGGATTTCGCCGGCCGCCTCGCGGCCCACGCCCGGCAAACCGGTAGCCGTGCCATCCTCGACCTCTCGGGTCCGGCGCTCAAGGATGCGCTCGAGTACAAGCCGTTTCTGGTGCGCATGAACCACATCGAGGCCCAGGAACTGCTCGGGTCCCGGGAAGAGGCCGAGCCCCTGGCGCGCCGGGCCGCGCATACGCTGGTTCAGCGCGGCGGGGCCGAGAACGTCATCGTGACGATCGGGGAGGGGGGCGCCATCCTGGCGACCGGGAAGGAGCTGCTGCTCTTTCGTCCGCCCCATGTCGAAGTGGTGAGCGCGGTCGGGGCCGGCGACAGCTTCACCGGCGCCCTGGCGCTCGGCCTCGCCAAGGGTTGGGACCTGGCAGAGGCCTGCCGCTTTGGCGTCGCCGCGGCGGCCTCGGCCGTGACCGGCCGTTCGACCGAACTGTGCAAGCGCCCGCAGACATTGTCCTTGCTCGCGCAGATGCCCGCCCGGCCCGAGCATCTCGCGGTCTGATCCGGCCTCCCTAGAACCTTCGGAGCACTTGCCTCCGCGCAACCCGCCATGTTCCTTTGCCGTTATGGCGGGTAACGGGGTGCAGATGATCACCGCAGTGCTCTTCGATCTGGACGAGACGCTGATCGCGCGAGAAGGAGCGATCCGCGCCTTCATTACCGACCAGTACAGGCGCTTTGCCCCTGATCTCGGTGGCTTGGACGAGTCGACCTATGTCGAGGGTTTCCTGGCCATGGAGGACAACGGCCGCATCCCCAAGGACCAGCTCTACCCCGTGTTCGTCAACCGCATGGGCATCAGGCGGATCGACCCGGCGCAGCTGCTCGAAGACTACCGCACGAGCTATCCCACCTACGCCGTCATGCGGCCGGGAGCGCGCGAGACGATCCTCAACCTCAAGCAGCAGGGACTGCGCACCGGCATCGTCAGCAACGGCAACGCCCGGGTACAGAACGCCAAGATCGATGCGATCGGCATCCGTGGCCTGCTCGATACGGTGGTGATTTCCGAGGCCATAGGGCTGCGGAAGCCTGAGCCCGAGATCTTCGAGGTGGCGACCGCAAACCTTTTCGTGGAGCGTCCCGACGTGCTCTTCGTCGGCGACAATCCGGAGGTCGATATCGTCGGCGCCGCCAATGCGGGCCTCCAGACCGCCTGGCTCCGCAACGGCATGAACTGGCCACATGGCGTGCTGCCGCGAGCCGATGCCGATATCGACGCCATCCCCGAGCTGCTTAGCTATCCCGGAAAATGACCTGGGCGGCGGCAGCCGATCGGCCGCGCGAAAAAGGCCGCTTCAGCCGCCGACCGTCGGGAGCGTCAGGTCGCCCGGATTGAGCGTTGCCACCGGCTCGACCGTCAGGTCGCGCGGCAATTCGAGGCTCTCCCATACCGACAGCAGCGCATCGCGCAGTTCGGCGATCATGCCGTCGTCGTGAAGCGGGGTCGGGGTGATCCTCAGGCGCTCCGTGCCCCTCGGCACGGTCGGGTAATTGATCGGCTGGATATAGATGTTGTGCCGGTCGAGCAGCATGTCGCTCGCCGCCTTGCAGAGGCGGGCGTCGCCCACCATCAGCGGCACGATGTGCGTTGCGGTCGCCATCACCGGCAGGCCCGCCTCGCCGAGCGCCTGCTTGGTACGCGCGACCTGCCGCTGGTGCATGTCGCGCTCCTGGCCGGATACCTTGAGGTGCTCGATCGAGGCGCGCGCCGCCGCGCAGAGGGCCGGGGGCAGGGCGGTGGTAAAGATGAACTCCGGCGCGTACGAGCGCACCGCATCGACGATCGACCGGTTGGCGGCGATGTAGCCGCCCATCACCCCGAACCCCTTGGCGAGGGTCCCCTCGATGATATCGATGCGCTCCATCAGGTTTTCGCGATCGGCGATACCGCCGCCGCGCGCGCCATACATGCCGACCGCGTGCACTTCATCGATATAGGTCAGCGCCGCAAACTCTTCGGCGAGGTCGCAGATCTCGGAGATGGGCGCCACGTCGCCATCCATCGAGTAAACCGACTCGAAGGCGATCAGCTTCGGGCGGTGGCGATCCGTCGCGGCCAAGAGGTCGCGCAGGTGCTTCATGTCGTTGTGGCGGAAGATGTGCTTCTGCATCCCCGACTGGCGCACACCCTGGATCATCGAGGCGTGGTTGAGCTGGTCGGAGAAGATCACGCAATCGGGCATCAGCCGCCCGATCGTCGAGATCGCCGCCTCGTTGGAGACGAATCCCGAGGTGAAGACCAGCGCCGCTTCCTTGCGGTGGAGGTCGGCGAGCGAACGCTCGAGCTCGACCAGCGGCCGGTTCGTCCCGGAAATGTTGCGGGTGCCGCCGGCGCCGACGCCGAGCTGCCCGGCCGCTTTCTGCATGGCCGCAATGACCGTCGGGTGCTGCCCCATCCCCAGATAATCGTTCGAGCACCAGATCGTGATCTCGCGCGCATTGTCCGCTGCATCACGGAAAATGGCCCGGGGAAACCGGCCGGCGATTCGTTCGAGGTCGGCGAAGACCCGGTAGCGCTTTTCTGCTCGTAGGGCGTCGACGGCGTCCTCGAAAATCCCGCGATAATCCATACTAGTGTTCCTTACCCGCCGGCCCGCCGGATCAGGCCGAAATCGCCTGCACCCTGGCTATGCTGTGAGCCGGCGTTTTGACATAGGTCAATTCGACCCAGCGCGCGAGCGGAAGCCTCGAGTTTTCGCGGGGGGCTGAGCTCACAGCTTTGAAACATATTAAAGGCCACGTGGCTCCGTGCCTATAGGCCGGAACCGAAAAGCGCAAGCGGCGCGGCCGCCTCCGCGCCGGCGGCGGCCACAGCTTGGAACCCGGCCCGGCCCGAACGGATTCTTCTAACGCCTGAGCTTGCCCCGCGGTCCTTCCACTGCGTTGCCGCGCCGCAACGCCGTTAATTTGCGGTTCAGCTGCGCTGGGCCAAAGCGTTGAACATTGGGGTTTCGGCCGATAATGTGCACCCGATGACACGAGGGGGATTTGCGTGAAGAGCTTTTCGTCGACCAGTTTCGCCAACGCACCGGCGGAAGTTCTCGATGGCGCCCTGGCCGCCGTTCGCACCAATCCACAGGCCCTTTTCACCGATTTCCAGTGGTTCCTGTTCGAAGGCAAGGACACCGTCTTCTACACGGCCTTCTCGCAGCGCACGATGGACAAGGAGAGCCTTGTCAACACCGTGGCCGCTATGGTCGCCCTGGCGCCGCAGCTGACGCACGGCTACGTCGGCGCGCGCCCCGGGCAGCCTTTCCCGCAGACCATTCTTGACGCGATCACCTCCGTCGAGGAGGTCGACGAGTTCGACGGCTATCCCGACAAGTGGCTGTCGAAGTCGGCGGACATCTACGAGCGCAAGGATTTGCCGCTGTTCCGGGTGATGGTGGCCGTCCGCCGGGGCGGGCCGGACGCGCAAGGGCGCGCCTCGCTGGTGCAGGTGCGCTCGAGCCACGCGCTGCTCGAAGGCTCCGATTCCGCCCTGCTCACCCGTTCCTCCAACGCCGCCCACGGCGTGATGTCGGACACGAGCCGCACGGTTGGCCTCGCCACCAAGATGAAAGGCAAGTTCCGCGCCTGGATGATGGCGTGGACCTACATCATTCTCGGCAATCTCCTCGCCCCCGAGGAACTGCCGTGGGGCTTCCGGACGCTCGCCATCCGGCGCCATCGCCTGCGCTTGCTCGCCAACCGCATCGGCGTGCGGCAGCGCTCCTTGATGTTCGCGCTGGTGAGCTTTGCCCTCAATGGCGAAGGGCCGGACAAGCACATGAGCAAGAAGGTGATCGGCGCCGCCTACACCATGCTCGACTCGAAGCGCCACGACGCCGATGACGATTTCTTCCGCGTCCGGGCGCTCGAAGCCAAATTCAAGGTCAAGGACGATTTTCTCGATTTCGTGCGCGAAGTGGACGCGACGGTCGCCCAGATCGAGCAGAAGGACATCACCCAGTTCCAGGTGATGATCAATGCGATGTTCGGTGCGCTCAGGCGGATCAAGGCGGCGACCGGCGGCCGGCTGCCGAACGCGCGCTTCTGGCGCTACAATGGCGGCGCTCACCTGGTCCTGACGCTGGTGCCGCCGCACCGCACCTATGGCCCCCTGACGCAGGGCGTGGTCGAGCCGATCTATTGCGGCGCCTGGCACTCGGCGGCCAATATCTGCACCTTCTGCCCCGGCCGCGAATATGTGACGCTCAACTTCTCCATGGAGCAGCGCCACATCAACAACGTCCACAAGATCGAGGAACTGCTCGAGAAGGTCGAGGCCATGGACATTCAGACGCCGCCGCGCAAGACGGCGGAAGCGGAGTAGCGGAGGCGCGAGGGCAGGCAATCGCCCTGCTGTTTTTGAGAGGCGGGGCGAATTCCACCATGGCGACGCGTTACAAGGCCCTCAACGAGCGGCTGATCGACTTCATCGACGGCCAGAAGATTTTCTTCGTCGCCTCGGCGGCTGCGACCGGCCATGTCAACTTGTCGCCGAAGGGCATGGACGTATTCCGCGTCCTCGGCCCCAACCGGGTCTGCTACCTCGACCTCACGGGCAGCGGCAACGAGACAGCGGCCCATTCGCTGGCCGACGGCCGGCTCACCGTCATGTTCTGCGCTTTCGAGGGGCCGCCGCTGATCCTCCGGCTTTACGGCCGCTCCACCGTCCTGGCGCGCGGCACGGCCGCCTACGACGAACTGCTGGCGAACCGCTATTCCGGCCATGAGTTGCTGGGGAGCCGCCAGATCGTCGTGCTCGACTTCGACCTCGTGCAAACCTCGTGCGGCTACGGCGTTCCGCTGTTCGACTACGCCGGCGACCGCGACACGCTCACCCGCTGGGCCGAGGCCAAGGAGCGCAAGGAAGGCCTGGTGGAATATCGGCGGCAGAAGAACACCGTCAGCATCGATGGTTTTCCGACCGGGCTGGTCGAAAAGGACGCCGACCCGGCGGAGGCCTGATCCGGTCTATTGCGGCGCGCCGCCACCTTCGGCGGCGGTGAAGAGGCCCGAGCGCTTGAATTCGGTCGGGCTCACGTCGAACGCCCGCCGGAAGGCCTTGGCGAAATAGTTCGGGTCCGAAAATCCGAGCGACAGGGCGACCTCGAGGACGTTGAGCCGGCTCGATTGCAGCAGCCGGGCGGCCCGTGCCATGCGCATCCGGAAGACGTGCTCGGAGGGCGGCGTCCCGGTGAGGCGTGTGAACTGGCGCACGAAATGGGCGCGGCTGAGCCCCGCGACCGCCGCCAGCTGGTCGATGCCGAGCGGCTGGTCGAGGTGCTGCTCGATATGGGTCATCACCCGCGCCAGCCAGTAGGGTCGCTTCTCGTCGGCCGGGGCCGCGGCCGTGCTGAGGTCGTCGACCAGCGCCATCACTGCCCCGTAGGCGACGGCGGACGCCTGGCCCGGGGTCACGACCTCGTTCCGCAGCAGCGCGAGGAGGCATCCGGCCAGCCGGTCGAGTGTCCCCGGCGAGAGGCGCAGCACGGGGCCAGCCGTCGCGATGACTTCGGCGCAAAGGCGCGTTACCTCCTGCCCGCTCAGCACGAGGTAGAAGAACGACCACTGCCCGCCGGGGGGCAGGAAGTAGCGGTGGTCGTGGGGGATCGTGACGAGCATCGTCTCGCCTGGCCCGATGGCGAGCGCGCGCCCCTCATAGCTCAGCGCCCCCTCGCCGGAGAGCGTGTGCTGCAGCACCGCGAAGGGCGTGAGCCCCCGCCTGAGGCCGTTCCAGCTGTAGCCGGGGCTGTCGACGGTTTCGATACCGCAGGACGCCGGCATGGCGTGCAGCTGCAGCCGCCCGCGGGGAAACGCCACGGTTCTCGTCTGCGGCGGAAGGGTGACCAGCTCGGCAAGCATGAAATCACCCATAACAGCACAAGGCTACCCTTTCCTAGGGCATTTGCGCGGGAGTATTGAGGCACAGAATTGCTTGCGGGCCGTTGCGCCGGGTTCCGGTGCCGGCCATCCGGAGGAGAAATCACCCATGTCGTTCAAGGTCGCCATCATCGGCGCCGGTTCTGTCGGCTTCACCAAGACGCTGGTCTCGGACCTCCTGTGCGTCCCGGAATTCGTCGGCTGCGAGTTCGCGCTGACCGACATCAACCCGCACAATCTCGACATGATCCGCCAGATCATCGAGCAGATCGTCGCGGTGAACAAACTGCCGGCCAAGGTCACGGCGACCACCAACCGCCGCGAGGCGATTGCCGGCGCCAAATACATCATGAGCTGCGTTCGCGTGGGCGGCCTCGAAGCCTTCGCCACCGACGTCAACATCCCGCTCAAATACGGCGTGGACCAGTGCGTGGGCGACACCATCTGCGCCGGCGGCATCCTCTACGGCCAGCGCAACATCCCGGTGATCCTCGATTTCTGCAAGGACATCCGCGAGGTCGGGGCGCCGGACGCCCTCTTCCTCAACTACGCCAACCCCATGGCGATGAACACCTGGGCGGCGGACCTCTATGGCGGCGTCAATGTCGTCGGCCTCTGCCACGGCGTGCAGCACGGCGCTCATCAGATCGCCCAGGTGCTCGGCGTCGAGGATAGCGAGCTCGACTACATCTGCTCGGGCATCAACCACCAGACATGGTACATCGACGTCCGCGCGAAGGGCCGGCGGATCGAGAAGGACGAGCTGATCGCCGCCTTCGAGCGCCACCCGGTCTATTCCCGCCAGGAAAAGGTGCGCATCGACGTGCTGAAGCGGTTCGGCGTCTATTCGACCGAGTCGAACGGGCACCTCTCCGAGTACCTGCCCTGGTACCGCAAGCGCCCCGAAGAAATCTCCAAGTGGATCGACATGAGCGACTGGATCCACGGCGAAACGGGCGGCTACCTGCGCTACTCGACCGAGCGCCGCAACTGGTTCGAGACCGATTTCCCGAAATTCAAGGAAGAGGCGGCCAAGCCGCTCAGCCAGTACAAGCGCACCAAGGAGCACGCGAGCTACATCATCGAGGGGCTCGAGACCGGGCGCGTCTATCGCGGCCACTTCAACGTGCGCAACAACGGCATCATCCGCAACCTGCCGGCCGACGCCATCATCGAAAGCCCCGGCTTTGTCGACCGCTTCGGCCTCAACATGGTGGAAGGCATCGAGCTGCCGCTCGCCTGCGCCGCCACCTGCTCCGTCTCGATCTCGGTGCAGCGGATGTCGGTCGAAGCGGCCATGAAGGGCGACATCGATCTGTTGAAGCTCGCCGTGCTGCACGACCCGCTGGTCGGCGCCATCTGCACGCCGGACGAGGTTTGGCAGATGGTCGACGAGATGGTTGTCGCTCAGGCACAGTGGCTGCCCCAATACGCCGACGCCATTCCCGCCGCGAAGGAGCGGCTCGCCAGGTCGACCGTCAAGACGCGCGACTGGGAAGGCGCTGCCCGCAAGCGGGTCCGCTCGGTCGAGGAACTGCGCGAGGTCGTCGGCGGGCACCACTGATCAGGGCCGTCGGCCGAAAGGGCAGGGGCAGGGGATCATTCCCCGGCCGTGGGGCCAGCCGGGTGGTTTGCGGGCGACGCGGGGCTTTGCGCTGATAGCGCACCCCGCTCGGCCCTCGAAGCGCATATCAGCTTCCCACCGGCGCGGATTGTGGCGATCGGGTCACGTGGCTAGAAGCCGTGGTGGCCGCGGGGCAACCGTCACCCTGTTGCCGCATTCCCCGCCAAAAGACGCCCCACCGCTGACGAGAATCGAGATGCTTGCCCGCTTCGCCCTCATTGCCGGCCTGACCTTGCTGTTGAGCGGTTGCGCCACCGTGCCCAACCCCTTCGCCGGCGCGCCCGCGGGTTCGAGTACCCCGGCGAGCGCCGCGGCAACGCCGGCTGCCGCGCCTATGCCGGCAGCCCCGGCGGGCGCCGCACCGAGCCACGACCCGCGCGTCAAGGCGCTCGTTGCCGCCGGCAC
>DASZTU010000051.1:0-8180 GCA_035547975.1 Devosiaceae bacterium
GGCCTGGGACGCCTATGGCGAAGACAAGAAGGGCCTCGACAAGTGGGGCGTGCCGGTTACCTGGCAGCAGGTGCAGGCCGTCACGAAGTTCCTCAAGAGCCAGAAGTTCAAGGGCAACGACGTCTACGGCTATCTCGATGCACCCAAGCCCTGGGGCGGCTTCGGCTTCTACTTCCTCGGCAGCCGCGCCACCGCCTACGCGAAATACCCGGGCGACAAGGCGTTCCTGTTCGACGAGAACATGAAGCCGCTGGTCAACAACCCGGCCTGGGTGCGCGCCATCCAGGACGTGATCGACGCCCTCCCGTTCGAGCCGGCCGACCAGATCAACGCCGATCCGAACACCACCGGCTTCAGCCAGTTCCTCGCCGGCACCGGTTCGATGATTCCCTGGTGGGGCGACATCGGCTCGAACGCCAAGACCAATGACTCCTCGGTCATCGGCGATGTCTGCGGCTTCTCGATCCTGCCGGGATCGGACGACGTGTACAACCGCAAGACCGGCCAGTGGGAGAAGCTTTCGAGCGGCCCCAACTACTCGCCAAACTGCGCCTATCTGGGCTGGGGCGTCTATGTCATGGCCCGCGTCGACAGCGACCCCAAGAAGCAGAAGGCGGCCTGGAGCGCGGCCGCGCATCTAGGCGGCAAGGACCTCTCGATCTGGACCGCCATGTATCCGTCCGGGTTCCAGCCGTACCGCAACTCGCACTTCGACATTCCGGAGTGGGTGGCGGCCGGCTACGACGAGGCGTTCATCACGAGCTACCTCAAGTCGGAGGCAGACTCCTACAACCATCCGAACGCCGCGATCGAGCCGCGCATCCCGGGCATCTTCCAGTACTACTCGGCAGCCGAGGACATCCTCGCCAACATCTTCGCGGGCAAGATGAAGGCGCAGGAGGGGGCCGACGCCATCGCAGCCGCCTGGGAGAAGCTCACCGACCAGATCGGGCGCGAGAGCCAGATCAAGCTGTACAAGGCCGCCCTCGGCATGGCCTGATCGGCAACGCCGAAAAGCAAAGGTCCGGCGGCGAATTGCCGCCGGGCCCGCCTACCACGCGACGGGGAGCCCTTGGGCCGCATGGCGGAGAGCATCGTTCCACAGACCAGTTCAATGCGCGGGGCAGGGCGGCAGCCCGGGCTCGGGCGCGGGATCATCGCAGCGGCCACCGCTCTCCTGGTGCTGCTGGCGCTCATCGAGGCACTCTACAAGGCCGAGGTCATCAGCTTCGGTTTCGAGAACTGGCGGCCGGTGCTCTACGCCTATATCCTCTGGGGCGTGGCGCTCGCGGTTGGCCAGGTGCTGGCGCGCGGCGAAGCCGGCAAGCGGGCGATTTTCGTCCTCCCCGCGGCGCTCTTCACCGTCGCCGTCGTGATCTTTCCGACCCTCTTCGGCCTCTACATTGCGTTCAGCGACTGGAATCTATCCTCATCCACCGGCGAGCATTTCAACGGCCTCGACAACCTCGTCGCGCTCTTCGGGGACCCGTTCTACTGGAACGCCCTTCTCAACATGGTCTACTACGTGCTGGCGGTGCTGGTGGAATACGCCATTGCATTCGGCCTCGCACTTCTCCTCAACGCGGAAATCAAAGGGCGGAAATTCTTCCGCGTGGCGTTCCTGCTGCCGTTCATGCTGTCGCCGGTTGCCGTGTCGTGGATGATCGGCAAGTCGATGCTCGAGAACCGCTTCGGCCCGGTGGCGCAGCTTTTCCGGGCCCTGGGATGGAAGAACGTCTCGTTCTTCTCCGACCCCTGGATCGCGCGCATCTCGATTGAAGCAATGGATGCGTGGGTCTCGATCCCCTTCATCATGATCCTGCTGCTGGCGGGTCTGCAGGCTTTGCCCAAGGATGTCTCGGAGGCCGCCAAGATCGACGGCGCCAACCCGTGGCAGCACTTTTGGGAGATCACGTTCCCGCTGATGCTGCCGGTCTCGGTCACGGCCATCATCCTGAGGATCATCTTCAAGCTGAAGCTCGCCGACATCGTCATCAACACGACCTCCGGCGGGCCGGGCGGGGCGACCGACACCGTCTCGAGCTTCATCTACCGCGTCTACCGGGACCGCTCGAACGTCGGCTATGGCACGATGCTCGCCATGTTCTACCTCGTGCTCATCATCATCTTTGTCACCGTCCTCCTCAACCTCGCGGGCCGCTTCGTGCGGCGGGTGACCTGAGATGGCGGTGACCGCTTCCCTCGACGAGGCCGTGCCGCACCGTGACGTGCGTTTCCGGGTGATGACGATCGTCAGCCGGGTGCTGATCTATGGCGCGCTGATCGCCTGGACCATCGTTTCCCTGTTTCCGATTTACTGGACGCTTTCCACGTCCACCAAGGTCGCGGTGGACGTCACGCAAGGGCACATCTGGCCGTGGCTCAATTTCCAGCCGAGCTGGAAGGGCTGGCAGACGCTGGGGCTTTCACCCGACACGCTGTTTTCGACTTCCACGGTGCGCGACGAACTGGCCCGGCGCTTCACCAACAGCGCGGTGACCTCGATCGGCGCGTCGCTCCTCGCCGTGGTGCTGGGCTCGCTCGCCGCCTATGGCCTGTCGCGCTTCGAGTACAAGTTCCTCTGGATGCGCAACAAGGACATCTCGTTCTTCTTCCTGTCCCAGCTCATCCTGCCGCCGGTCGTGCTGGCGCTGCCGTTCCTCGTGCTCTACCGCGAGCTTGCGCTCCTCGACACGACGATCGGCCTCATCCTGCTCTACACGCTCACGGTGCTGCCGATCGTCATCTGGATCATGCGCGACCAGTTCAACACCATTCCCGTCGAGCTCGACGAGGCGGCGCTGGTCGACGGCCTCTCATCCTGGGGGGCGTTCTGGTACATCATCCTGCCGATTGCCCTTCCCGGCATGGTTGCGGCCTTCATCCTTTCCGAGGTCCTGACCTGGAACGAGTACTTCTTCGCGGCGCTGCTGACCTCGACCGACGCCAAGACGCTGCCGGTGCTGGTGGCGAGCCAGACGGGGTCGCAGGGCATCAACTGGTGGACGATGGCAGCCGTCTCGACCACCGCCATCGCGCCACTCGCGATCATCGGCATCTTTCTCGAACGCTACATCGTCAAGGGCCTCACGGCAGGCTCGGTGAAGTAAGACATGGCCCGACGACCCACAGCCGAGGGCGACCTCAGAGCCCGCCTGCGCGACCTCACGATCGAGCTGATGCTGATCCCCGGCCTTTCGGGCTACGAAGGCCGCGTGCGCCGGCGACTTGCCGCGGCACTCCGTGAACTCGGCCTCGAAAGCCGCAGTGACCGGCTCGGCAACCTCATCGCCACGATCCCCGGCAACCCCGAAGCGCCGAGCGTTATGCTCTTCGCGCACATGGACCAGCTGGGCCTTGTGGTGCGCAAGATCGAGGCCAGCGGCCTCGTGCGGGTCGAGCGGTTGGGCGGCGTGCCCGAAAAGGCGCTCCCCGCGCAGGCGGTGCTGTTCTGCCTGGGCGAGGGCCGGGACGTGCCCGGAATCATCGCCAACAAGAGCCATCACGCGACCGGACAGGACGAAAAATACCGCGTGCTGCCCTATCCCGAGCTCTACATCGACGCCGGGTTCGGGAGCGCCGAGGAGGTGCTGGCGGCCGGAATCGATATCGGCACGCCGGTGGTCTACTACCCCGCCGCGATCCCGCTCGCCGGCGACCGGCTCGCCGGAACCTCGGTCGATGACCGTGCGGCGTGCGCGGTGGTGATCGAGGTGGCCCGGGCCCTCCTGCAAAGCCGCCAGCGGCCGACGACGCACATCGTGTTTTCCGTCCAGGAGGAATACAACCTCCGCGGTGCCGTCACGGCGGCCCAGGTGCTGTTGCCCGACATCGCCATTCAGCTCGACCTGATCCTTGCGACCGACACGCCGGACATGACGGCGCGCGGCGATGTGCGGCTCGGGGGCGGGCCCGCCATGAGCATGTATTCGTTCCATGGGCGGGGCACGCTCAATGGCACGCTGCCGCACCCGGCGCTGACGCGGCTGTTTGCCGACGCCGCGACCGCCGAGGGCCTGCCCCTGCAGAAAAGCGCCCACATCGGGGCGCTGACGGATACCTCCTACGTCCAGTTGGTCGGGCAGGGCGTCGCCTCGATCGATCTCGGCTTTCCCATGCGCTACAGCCACTCGGCGCTCGAAGTCTGCGACCTCGGGGACCTTGTGGGCCTCACCCGGCTCGTCGCGGCGGGCATTTCCCGCATTGGCAGCGCGTTCAGCCTCGATCGCGACGACTACCCCGAATGAGCCACTATCTCGGCGTCGACATCGGCACCTTCGAGAGCAAGGGCGTGCTGGTCGATGGCGAGGGGCGCATCGTCGCGCAGGCGAGCCGCCCGCACCGGATGCTCGTCCCGCAACCCGGCTGGGCGGAGCACCGGCCGCGTGAAGACTGGTGGGGCGATACCGTCGCCATTTGCCAGGCGCTGCTGGCGCAGAGCGGGGTGCCGCCACGCGACGTCCGGGCCGTCGGCACCAGCGCGATCGGCCCCTGCATGCTGCCGGTCGACCGCGACGGCGAGCCGCTGATGAATGCCGTGCTTTATGGGGTCGACACCCGGGCGGCCGAAGAGACGGCCGAACTCACGGCCGCAATCGGCGAGGATGTCCTCATCGAGCGCGGGGGCAATGCGCTGACCTCCCAGTCGGTCGGGCCCAAAATTCTCTGGCTCCGCCGCCGGCGACCCGACCTTTTCGCCAGGACCCATCGCATCCTGACGGCAACCTCCTATCTCGTTTATCGGCTGACCGGCCGCTTCACCATCGACCATTACACGGCCAGCAACACCACCCCGCTCTACGACGTCGGGGCGTTGTCCTATACCGCCGGAATGGCCGCGGACATCATCGACCTCGAGCGGCTGCCCGAGCCGGCCTGGACCACCGACATCGCGGGCATGGTGACGCCTGAAGCCGCCGCCGAAACCGGCTTGGCCGCGGGCACGCCGGTGATCGTCGGCACCATCGATGCGGCGGCGGAAGCGGTGAGCGTCGGCGTCCTCGATCCCGGCGACATGATGCTCATGTACGGATCGACGATCTTCATCATTCAGCTCACCGCCGAGCGCGTGCGCGATCGCCGGCTCTGGTACGCCCCGTGGCTGTTTCCCGGCCAGCACGCCTCGATGTCGGGGCTCGCTACGAGCGGCACGCTCAGCCACTGGTTCCGCGAGCAGTTCGCCCGCGACCTCGATCCGGAAACCGCCTTTTCGACGCTCGCCGCCGAGGCGGAGGAGTCGCCGCCAGGCGCCAGGGGACTGGTGATGCTGCCGTATTTTTCGGGTGAGCGGACGCCCATCCACGATCCGCAGGCCCGAGGCACGTTGATCGGCCTCAACCTGACCCACACCCGGGCGGACGTTTATCGGGCCCTCTTGGAGGGCATCGCCCACGGCACCAGGCACGTGTTCGACACCTACGTCGATGCGGGGGCCGATCCCCGGCAAATCCTCGCGGTTGGCGGAGGAACAAGAAATCGCCTCTGGTCCGAGGCCACATCGGACATTTCCGGGCGCACCCAGATCGTTAGGGAAAAAACCGTCGGCGCCTCCTATGGCGATGCCTTGCTGGGGGCGGTCGCGGTGGGGGATGCGAAACTCACCGATATCCGCAGGTGGAATCCGGTGGCGCGGCAAATCGAGCCCGATCCCGAGACCGCGGCTGTGCACGGGCGAAGGCACGCCGTGTTTCGCGCCCTATATCCTAGGCTCAAGGACCTGATGGCGGCGCTCGATCCCTAGGCGCCGGCGGGGTCCGCACTCGACGGCCGGAAAACCGCGCGCTACCGGTGGGCTATGCTTTGGATGGGGAATTTGCGCCAATGAAGGTGATTGTGCTCGGCGCGGGCGTCATCGGGGTGACTTCCGCTTACTTTCTGGCGCGCGCGGGCCACGAGGTGACGGTGGTCGACCGGCAGCCCGGGCCGGCGCTCGAAACGAGCTTTGCCAACGCCGGCGAGGTGTCGCCCGGCTATGCTTCGCCCTGGGCGGGGCCAGGCATCCCCCGCAAGGCGATCAAGTGGCTCACCATGCGCCATCCGCCGCTCATCGTGCGGCCGGTGCCGGATGCCGCAATGATCGCCTGGGTGACGCAGACGCTGCTCAACTGCAACGCCCGTTCCTACGCCATCAACAAGTCGCGGATGGTGCGTATCGCCGAGTACAGCCGTGACGTTCTCAAGCGGTTGAGGGCCGAAACGGGCATCGCCTACAACGAGCGCATGCAAGGCACGCTGCAGCTCTTTCGCACCCAAAAGCAGGTGGATGACGCCCACAAGGATACCGAGGTGCTCGACCAGTATGGCGTGCCCTACGAGGTGCTCGACCGCGCGGGGTGCCTTCGCGCCGAGCCGGGACTGGCCGCGTCCTCGGCGACGATCAAGGGGGGCCTCCGCCTCCCGGGCGACGAGACCGGCGATTGCCACATGTTCACGACCAAGCTCGCCGCGATGGCCGAGCAACTGGGGGTCGTCTTCCGCTTCGGCACCGTGATCCAGGCGATCGATGTCGAGGCGGGGCGCGTTGCCGGCGTTCGGACGAGCGGGGGCACCCTGACGGGTGACGCCTATGTTCTGGCCATGGGGAGTTTTTCGCCCCTGATCGGCCGCTCGATCGGGCTCAGGCTGCCGATCTACCCCGTCAAAGGCTATTCGATCACCGCGCCGGTGGTGAACGAGGCCGTCGCGCCCGTCTCGACTGTGCTCGACGAAAGCTACAAGATCGCGATCACCCGGCTCGGCAGCCGCATCCGGGTCGGCGGCATGGCGGAGCTTTCGGGCTACAACACGCGCCTTGCGGAGACGCGGCGCGAGACGCTCGCCTTCTGCGTCAACGAGCTCTTCCCGGGGGCCGGTGATACCGGCCAGGCGAGCTTCTGGACCGGCATGCGGCCGATGACCCCGGACGGGACACCGGTTCTCGGGCGAAGCCGGCTGCCGAATCTCTTTGTGAACAGCGGGCACGGCACGCTCGGCTGGACGATGGCGTGCGGCTGCGGGCGGGTCATCGCCGACCTGATCTCGGGCGAAACCCCCGAGATCGACATGGCCGACCTCGGGCCGGAGCGTTACGTCGGCTAGGACGCGGGTGGCGGTGCTGAGGGCGGGAGGCCGTCCGGGCAGAGGAGGGCGGGCCCTTCGCCGGGCGGCGCCGCGTGGCTCCGGCAGTAGAGGCGAAATTCGCCGATCTGCCGCACGAAGGCGAAGCGGTCGGCGGCGAGGGCCTCCCGGTCGTCAGCGGGTTTTGGCCCGTGCATCACCGCCCAATCGAAGTTTTGCGTATAATCGGTGACCGACTTGCCTTGCGCCTTAAGCGCACCGGCCAGGTCCTCGAGGTAGATGCGCGTATTGACCGAAGGGTTGTTCAACGCGGCGTCGCGATAGCGGATGGGCTGCTGACCCGGAAACGCAAAGAGGCTCTGCACCGCAACGCGCCGCTCGATCACCGCCAGTGCGCCGACGTGATAAAGGCCCAACTGATCGTGCTGCAGCGTCATGGCATCGATGCGCGCGTGCTCCATGAACAGTGTGTCGCCGGCCGGAATGAGCGCAATGAGCCGGGAAAACTCCGCCTGCCCGGCAGCCGATTTGAACCCCGTATAGGCCTGCCAACTCGCAAGCCCCAGCGTGCCCAGGAGGAACCAGCCGAGGAGCACGCGGATGCCTCGGCGCGTGAGCGCATCGACCGGCCAGGTGGAGGCGAGACCGAGTAAGGCGGCGAAATATCCGAGGCGCCACGAGATCATGTGGGTTTCAAAGATCTGGTCGGGAACCACGAAGAAGACGGCAATTACGATCGCGAGCGCAAAGATCCCGACGCCCCGGAGCCGCCCACGCCACAGCATGACGAGGAGTGCCAGCGGGCCGAGGGCCACGAGGAAAAACAGCGAAGGGATGGGCGTCCCGGTGTCGATGACATTGAAGATTTCGCCGATCCGGATGATCGGCTGCTCAAAATCGCCGATCCGGCCGGCAAGGGAGAGTCCTCTCTCACCGGTGACGGCAGAACCCACCAACAGCGCGATCGGCGGCAGGGCCTGCAGACCGTCCCGCAGCAGCCGCCCCGTCCAGCGGGGCAGGGCGGCCCTCAGCCGCCTTTGACGCAACGGTGCCTGCAGTTCGGCGAGCTTGGTGCCGAGCACGAAGAGCCCGTAGCAGGCCCACGCCACGAGATGGGCGTAGAA
>DASZTU010000052.1:0-4173 GCA_035547975.1 Devosiaceae bacterium
GCCGTGGCCAGCGCCGCTGGGCCCGCCGCGGGCGCTGCAGCCCAGAAGTCGGGATTCGATCCGAACGCCTATTTTGCCGATGCGCTGCTTCGTCCGGCGCCACCGGCCGCCGAAACCGCGGCCCCGGCCGGCGGGACTGCCGCCGCACCTGCAGCCGGAACCGCAGCCGCCCCCGCGGCCTCGAACGGAACCACGGCCGGTGCAACTCCGGCGCCGGCGAGCGGCAC
The DNA here is from genome assembly GCA_035547975.1 of Devosiaceae bacterium. Classification (GTDB taxonomy): domain Bacteria; phylum Pseudomonadota; class Alphaproteobacteria; order Rhizobiales; family Devosiaceae; genus DASZTU01. Next base: position 228 of record DASZTU010000052.1, read on the forward strand.
GGCCGCTCCCGCGACCGCCGCGGCGCCCTCGCCTGCAGCTTCGACCGGGGGGGCCAACCGCGCCGAGGCAACCGCCGAGGCCGGCCGCATCCTCACCAACGCCGCCGTTTCCGGCAGCATGCCCGACGAGGACAAGACCTACCTCGCCCAGCTGGTGTCTGAGAACACGGGGCTTTCCCAGGACGACGCCAAGAAGCGGGTCGACGGCGTTCTCGCCAACATCGACGCGGCAAAGCAGAAGGCCGCCGATGCGGCGGAAACGGCGCGCCGGACAACCGTACTCGCGGCATTCCTCACCGCCGCGTCCCTGCTGGTCGCCGCCGCAGCCGCTTACTGGGCAGCCTCGATGGGCGGCCGTCACCGTGACGAGCAGACCGTCTTCGCCGACTTCTTCCGGCGCTACTAGCGCTGGAAGAACGGCTGTCGAAACTGAAGGAGCAAGAGAATGGGCCTTGGCCGTGGATTGTTACTGTGGCTGCTCGGCGTGCCGCTCTGGCTGGTGATCCTGATCGTTCTGTTCGTTCACCGCTGAGCCCTACCGAGTGCCGTCGAAGGCCCCGCCCGTGTCCTCCCACGCGCGGGGCCTTTGCGCGCCCGGCGCCTTATTGCACCTTGCCCCGGGCCGCGATCGGCAGCGTCTCGACGACCCTCTCGCCCGAGACGAGGTGCACCTCGTCGAAGAGGTTGGACACGACGCAGGCGTGGTTGGGAATGATCCTGACCGTATCCCCGACGCGCGGCATGTCGCCCGGCGCGGCGAGTTCGACCACCGCGTGCTCCTCGGAGAGGTTTTTGATCACCGCCGTCTCGTAGCCGATGATGCGGCCGAATCCGCCGAGATCGGGGGCGTCGCTCGAGAGCGTTTTGCTGCCCGAATCGAGCACCGCCCGCGTCGCGGTGGGGCGGCTGACGACGGTTGCGAGGACGGTCAGGGCACAGTCGTCCCAGTCTGCGGCCCCGAAGCGCTGCTGCATCCGGTCATTGTAGATGTAGGTCCCCGGGCGGTACTCGGTCACGACGCTCCCCGCGTGCCCTTTCCAGAAATCGGGTGTCCCGCCGCTCGAAATCACCGCGCATTCGAACCCGCCCTGCCCGAGCATGGCCTTGGCTTCCGATAGCCAGCTTTCGGCCGCCATGCGCGTCCCCGCAACCGGATAGGTCATCAGCCCACCGAAACGGAGGCCCGGGGCGAGCGCAATCTGGCGCGCCAGCGCCAGTGCCTGGGCCGGGCTTTGCACCCCGCACCGGCCCATGCCGGTGTCGCACTCGACGAGGACGGTGAGCGGGCGATCGGCGTTGAACGTTGCGGCATACCCGGCGACGGTGTCCGGGCTGTCGGCGGTCACGGCGAGCGTGATGCGCCGGTTCAGCGCCGCGAGCCGCCCGAGCTTGTGGGCGCCGACGATGTTGTAGGGGAGGAAGATGTCGGTGATGCCGGCGTCGGCCATCACCTCCGCCTCGCCGAGCTTTTGCACGGTGATGCCGACCGCGCCGAGCTCCACCTGGCGTTTGGCGAAGCGCGGCAGCTTGTGCGTCTTGGCGTGCGGCCTGAGCTTGAGGCCGAGCCGGTCGGCTTCCTGCTGCGCGCGCCTGAGATTGGCCTCGACCTTGTCGATGTCGATCAGCACACAAGGGGTTTCGAGCTCTGGGAGCGGCATCGTGCAACCTTCGTGGATGGCATGGTCGTGGGGCTTGTTAGCAGTTTTCGCGTGAAACACACATCACTCGCCGGTGCAGTCCCACCCTTGCCAACGCCGCGCCGACGCGCGATGCAACACCGGCCGGTCGAGCCGGATCCCACCGCTGAATGGAACGCCGAAATGCCGCTTACCCTTGCCCAGCGCCTCGAGCGCCTGAAAGTCCGCGTCGCCGAACTCGACTATTGGCGTGCCCGCGAGACGGTGCCGGTCGGCGGCTGGACGTTCGAGGGCCGGCCGATCGCGGTGGGCGATGCCTGGCCGAGCCGCGAGGGCGTGCTGCATCTGGCGGCGAAGGCGGAGGTGCCGGCCCATTGGCCGCTCGATGAGGCACGCCTCACCCTAAATGTGGGCGGCGAAAGCCTCCTGTCGCTCACCGCCGGTGGCAGGACCATCCGCTACGGGCTCGATCCCTACCACGAGGAATTTCCACTGCATGGCCGGAGTGTCGTCATCGAGACGGAGAGCGTGCCGCGCCTTCCCTTCGGCGAGCCGGTGCGCGATCCCCGTCTCAACCGCGCGAGCCTCGTCTGGGTCGACGGCGAGGTGCACCGGCTGGCCCTGCTGCTCCGGCAGGTGGCCGAGACGGTGGAACTCCTGCTCGACCACGAGGTCGCCCCCCATCTCCTCACGGCTGCCGAAGAGACGCTGCGCGCGCTGGATTGGCCATCGGCCACCCGGGACTACATTTCGCGCTTTGCCGATCACACGCAGTCGCGCAGCATCTGGCAGCTGCCGCCGCTCGATGCGAACCCACCGGGATTGAACCAGGCCGAGCGTGCGTCGGTCGCCGAAGGCCATGCGCGCCTCACCGCCGAGCTGCAGCGGCTCCGCGAGGCCTATCCGCCGCAGGGCGAGGTGGCGCTCACCGGCCACGCCCATATCGATCTTGCCTGGCTGTGGCCCTATGCCGAGACCCGCCGGAAGATGCGCCGCACCTTCCATACGGCCTTGTCGCTGATGGAGAAATCGCCCGCCTTCATCTTCAACCAGTCGACTGCCCAGTACTACGCGCAGATGGAAGCGGATGATCCGGCCCTCTTTGCCGCGATCGGCGACAGGGTCCGCGCCGGCGCCTGGGAAACCCTCGGCGGCATGTGGGTCGAGCCCGACACCAATATGCCGACGGGCGAAAGCCTGGCCCGCCAGGTGCTCTACGGGCAGCGCTATTTCGAACGCACCTTCGGGGTGCGCCACCGGGTCTGCTGGCTGCCGGACTGCTTCGGCTTCAGCGCCGCGCTGCCGCAGATCCTGCGCCTCGGCGGCATCGACAGCTTTTTCACCATCAAGGTGAACTGGAGCGAGACCAACAAGATGCCCGCCGACCTCTTCTGGTGGGAGGGGCTCGACGGCAGCCGTGTGCTGGCGCACACCTTCAACAACCCGCGCTACGGCTATAACGGCCAGGTGACGCCCAGCAACCTGCTGCACACCTGGCGCAATTTCCGCGGCAAGGTGGCGCATCCGGCGACCCTGCTCGCCGTCGGCTATGGCGACGGCGGCGGCGGCGTGACCCCCGAATTTGTCGAGCGCGAGGTGCAGCTGCGCGATTTTCCGGTGCTGCCGGCGGCGCGCTGGGGCCGGGTGCACGACTTCTTCGAACGCGCCCACGGCACCGCAGCCGAAACGGGGCTCCCGGTCTGGCAGGGCGAGATCTACCTCGAACTGCACCGGGCGACCCTCACCACGCAATCGGGCGTCAAGCGCAAGCACCGCGAGGCCGAGCGCGCGCTGATCACCGCCGAGACCGTCGCGAGCCTCGCCCATCTCCTCGGCGCCGGGGCGCCGCAAAGCCTCGAGCCGCTCTGGCGCGTCGTGCTCAAGAACGAGTTCCACGATATCCTGCCGGGCTCCTCGATCCGCGAGGTCTATGAGGACGCCGAGCGCGAGCTGGGCGAGGTGATCGATGCGGGAAGGGCGGCGCAGGGCGAGGCCCTCAAAACGCTCGTCGCCCGCCTCCCCAGGGGCGCGCTGACCGATGCGCTGGTGGTCGTCAACCCCTCGCTCAGCGAGCGACCGCTTCGCGTAACCCTCGCCGGCGGCTCGACTCTTGCGACCGCCGACCGCGTTCCGGCGCTGGGCATTGCCGTGCTCGACAAGGCCGCGCTCCGCCCCTCCGGCGGGCTCACCGCCAGCGCCAGTCATCTCGAGAACGATCTCCTGCGCGTCGAGATCGGGCCGGACGGCACCATCGCGAGCCTCTTCCACAAACCGGAAGGGCGCGAGGCGCTGGCGGGCCGCGGCAACCA
>DASZTU010000053.1:0-3835 GCA_035547975.1 Devosiaceae bacterium
CTCCTTCCAGTGTCTTCAACTTGAACCAAATGCCTTTGCTCCGGCCGCCCAACCCTCGGGCGCGCAGGTGGTTGCCTTTGTAGAAGGATTTGTGATTGTTCAGCTTTTTGCGATCGACCCGCGAGAACCGGTCGCCATCGCTGCCCTGATCGGCGCTTTCGATGGGTCGGCTGGAGGAGCGCCGTCAGCCGCTTTTTCCGCTCACCTTTCGGCTCGCCTCGGCCCCGGCCACCGGCTAACAGTGGAGCCTTCGCACGGCCCACCGGCCGGGGACGAGAACGTCGGCGAGGTGCCCGGGGCTTGATGCAGGTCGATTCCATGAGCACGGCTGCTGGTGCCGTGCCGGCTGCCGAAACGGCGCCACCGGCGCTCCAGCGCGTGCGCGGCGAGGCGAGCGTCGTAACGCAGTTGCGCGACGGCCGTACCCGCATTGCAACACTGTTTCAGGAAGGCGCCGCCAAAGTTCGCCTGCCCCATACGCACGACCGGAGCCTCCAGGCGGTGCTGATGAACACGGCTGGGGGGTTGACCGGCGGGGATCGCCTGAGCTGGACGGCAAGAGCCGCGCCGGAGACGCACCTTGTACTGACGACCCCCGCCTGCGAGCGCATCTATCGCTCTTCCGGGGAGACCGCGACGGTCGAAACGAGGCTCAGCGCCGCCCCGGGCGCGCGCCTCGACTGGCTGCCGCAGGAAACCATCCTCTTCGAGGACGCCCACCTCACCCGCCGGCTGGAGATCGACATGGCGCCGGACGCGACCCTGCTCGCCGTCGAAGCGGTCATCCTCGGCCGCCAGGCGATGGGGGAGAACGCTCTGCGCGCCCGCCTGCGGGACGATTGGCGCGTCCGGCGCGGTGGCCGCCTCGTCCACGCCGAGGCGACGCGCCTCGCGGGCGACCCGCGCGAGCGCGAAAGCCTCTCGCTCCTCGCCGGCCACACCGCCTTCGCCACCATCCTCTACGTTGCGGACGATGCCGAAGCGCGCCTCGACGGCATCCGCGGCCTCGTGGCTGCGCGCGATGCCGGCACGATCGGCGCCTCGGCGGTGGGTGAGCGGCTCGCCGTGCGCGCGCTCGCAAGCTCGGGGCTTGCCTTGCGCCGGCTGATCGTCCCAATTATCGCCATGCTCTCGCCGGCCGGCAGCCTGCCGCGGCTCTGGTACTCTTGAGGGAACGCCGATGAACCTGACACCGCGCGAGAAGGACAAGCTCCTGATCGCCATGGCCGCGATGGTCGCCCGCAAGCGCCTCGAACGGGGCGTCAAGCTCAACCACCCCGAGGCGGTGGCCCTCATCACCGATTTCGTGGTGGAAGGAGCGCGGGACGGCCGCACGGTGGCCGACCTCATGGAGGCGGGGGCCCATATCCTCAGCCGCGACCAGGTAATGGAAGGCATTGCCGAAATGATCCCCGACGTGCAGGTCGAGGCGACCTTTCCGGACGGCACGAAGCTCGTGACCGTCCACGAGCCGATCCGCTGAACCGGGAGGAGCGTCCATGATCCCTGGCGAAGTCATCACCCGGGAAGGCGAGATCGAGCTCAATGCCGGCGCGCCGCAGCTGACCTTGACCGTCGCCAACACGGGCGACCGGCCGATCCAGGTCGGCTCCCATTACCACTTCTACGAAACCAACGCCGCCCTGCGTTTCGACAGGGAGAAGGCCCGCGGCATGCGCCTCGACATCGCCGCGGGGACCGCCGTGCGCTTCGAGCCGGGCCAGAGCCGGGAGGTGAAACTCGTGCCACTCGGTGGACGCCGCGTGGTCTATGGTTTCCAGCAAAAGATCATGGGCCCGCTCTAGGCGGCGCCCGCCCAAACGAAAGGCGGCACATGCCGACAAAGGAAGACGAATTCAAGCAGCGCCTCGCCGGTGTGTTGCTCGACCTCATGACCGCCGATGACGCCGAGGGGCGGCTGATGATCGGCAGCCTCGCCGACCAGATCGTCACCCATGGCCGCGCCGAGAGCTGGACCGCCTTCAAGGGCGGGTTGACCCGGCCAGCCTACGATTCGCTGCTCCAGACCTTCCAGAACCAGGGCAATTACCTCGCCCGGCTGGGGCAGCAGAAGCAGGTCTATGCCATCGAAGTGCTCGCCGTGGCGCTCGTCTCCAAAACCCAGATGGGCGACGAGGAAGTCTCGCAGGAGGCGCCGCGCCTCGACCAGATCATCGACGAGGCCATAAGCCTCTACCGCCAGGCCCGCACCGCCGACCCCATCATCAGCTGACGGATTTTTCCATGCCCGCCCGCATCTCGCGCTCGACCTATGCCGACATGTATGGACCGACCACGGGCGACAGGGTGCGGCTTGCCGACACCGAGCTCTTCATCGAAGTCGAGAAGGACTTCACCATCTACGGCGAGGAGGTGAAGTTCGGCGGCGGCAAGGTGATCCGCGACGGCATGGGCCAGTCGCAGGCGACCCGCGCGGAGGGCCCCGTCGATACCGTCATCACCAACGCCCTCGTCGTCGACGCGACCGGCATCTACAAGGCCGATATCGGCATCAGGGACGGTCGCATCTCGGGTATCGGCAAGGCCGGCAACCCGGACACGCAGCCGGGCGTCACCATCGTCATCGGTCCTTCGACCGAAGCCATCGCCGGTGAAGGCAAGATCCTCACCGCCGGCGGCATGGATGCGCACATCCACTTCATCGCGCCCCAGCAGATCGAGGAAGCGCTGATGAGCGGCATCACCTGCATGCTGGGCGGCGGCACGGGCCCGGCGCACGGCACGCTCGCGACGACCTGCACCGGCGCCTGGCACATCGGCCGCATGATCGAGAGCTTCGACGCCTTCCCGATGAACCTCGCCCTCGCCGGCAAGGGCAATGCCTCGCTGCCCGGCCCGCTCGAGGAAATGGTGCGCGCCGGGGCCTGCGCCCTCAAGCTGCACGAGGACTGGGGCACCACGCCCGCCGCCATCGACAACTGCCTCGCTGTCGCCGACCGCTTCGATGTGCAGGTGATGATCCACACCGACACGCTCAACGAAAGCGGCTTCGTCGAGAACACGGTGGAGGCCTTCAAGGGCCGGACCATCCACGCCTTCCACACGGAAGGCGCCGGCGGCGGGCACGCCCCCGACATCATCAAGGTCGCGGGGCTCCCCAACGTCATTCCGTCCTCGACCAACCCGACGCGGCCCTATACCCGCAACACCATCGCCGAGCACCTCGACATGCTGATGGTCTGCCATCATTTGTCGCCGGCGATCCCCGAGGATGTCGCCTTCGCCGAGAGCCGCATCCGCAAGGAGACGATCGCCGCCGAGGACATCCTCCACGACCTCGGCGCCTTTTCGGTCATCTCTTCCGACAGCCAGGCCATGGGGCGGGTCGGGGAAGTCATCATCCGCTGCTGGCAGACCGCCGACAAGATGAAGCGCCAGCGCGGGCGGCTCAACGAGGAGACCGGCGACAACGACAACTTCCGCGTCAAGCGCTACGTCGCCAAATACACCATCAACCCGGCGATCGCGCACGGCATGAGCCAGCACATCGGCTCGGTCGAAGTGGGCAAGCGCGCCGACCTCGTGCTCTGGGCACCCGCCTTTTTCGGCGTGAAGCCGGAAATGGTGCTGCTCGGCGGCACGATCGCCGCGGCGCCCATGGGCGACCCCAACGCCTCGATCCCGACCCCGCAGCCGATGCACTACCGCCCCATGTTCGGCGGCTTCGGCAAGTCGCCCGCCCGCTCGTCCGTGACCTTTGTCAGCCAGGCCGCGTTCGATGCGGGCCTGCAGCAGGCACTCGGCGTCGACAAGGCCATGCTGCCTGTCTCCAACACGCGGGGCGGCATCGGCAAGCGGGCGATGATCCACAACA
>DASZTU010000054.1:0-8203 GCA_035547975.1 Devosiaceae bacterium
CAAAAGCACTCCTCGACGTGGTCGTTGACGAGGCCCATGGCCTGCATGAAGGCGTAGCAGGTGGTGGGGCCGACAAAGGACCAGCCGCGCTTGCGCAGGTCCTTGGAGAGGGCGCGGGAGGCGTCGGTTTCGGCCATGGTCCTGAGGGTCTCGCGCGTCAGCGTGTCGGGCCGTGCGTTGGGCTGGGGCTCGAAGCGCCAGAGATAGGCCGCGAGCGAGCCGAACTCCCGCTGCAGGTCGAGCGCCCTGCGGGCGTTGTTGATGGTCGAGGCGATCTTGCCGCGGTGGCGGATGATGCCGGGGTCGAGCAGCAGCCGCTCGATGTCCCCCTCCCCCATTTGCGCCACGCGCGCAATGTCGAAGCCGAAAAACACCTCGCGAAAGCGGTCGCGCTTGCGCAGCACCGTGATCCAGGCAAGCCCCGACTGAAACCCCTCGAGGCAGAGCTTTTCGAAAAGGCGATTGTCGTCGGCAACGGGCCGGCCCCACTCGCGATCGTGATAGGCGATGTAGAGGGGATCGCTTCCCGCCCAGAAGCAGCGGGGTTTTGCGTCGGCAACGGCGGCCACGGGGTCTTCCTCAAAATGGCGGATCGGGCGCTTAACCCTCCGCTCACCATACCGATTCACCACAAATTGGTCCTTCGGCGCAAAGCTTCAGCCATCCGACAATCTACCGATGGGTCTTGGCATGCCGCACTGGTTCCGAGCCGCCGCGGGCGGACTCGCTGTTCTCGTCATCGCTTCCAACCTCGCCACGCCGGCTGTTGCCGACAGCCGCTACATCACGCGGCCCTTCTGGGCGCCGCCGGACAATTCGCACTGGGGACCGCCGCGCTACACCTGGCGGCGCGCCCAGCCTGCGCAGAACCGGTACCAGATCAACCGGATTTTCCTCCGCCAGACGGTCGCCTATCCGACATCGGAAAAGGCCGGGACGCTCATCGTCGATACCGGCCACAAGTTCCTCTATCTGGTGCTCGGCAACGGGCAGGCGCTGCGATACGGCATCGGCACGGCGCGCGACGGTTTTGAGTGGAGCGGCGTGCACAAGATCACCAACAAGCGCGAATGGCCGGACTGGACACCGCCGGCGGAGATGATCGCGCGCCAGCCCGGCATCCCGCACCACATGGCCGGGGGGCCCAACAACCCGCTCGGGGCGCGGGCGCTCTATATCGGGTCGACGCTCTATCGCATCCACGGCACCAACGAGCCCTGGACGATCGGCGGGGATGTCTCCTCCGGCTGCATCCGGATGGTCAACGACGACGTGATCGATCTTTACTCGCGCGTGAAAATTGGCGCGAAGGTCATTGTTCTTTAGTTAGGTTTTTTTGGCACAGTGGGGGCCCTCATCAGAGGGCCTTCACGCATGCGCCGCCTCGCCGATCTCCTCCGCCGGTTCCGCACGGACGAAAGCGGCGCCTTTGCCGCAATCTTTGCGGTCATGGCGATCGCGCTCATCGCCATGTCGGGAGCGGCGGTCGATTTCACCGTGCTGCAGCAGGCGCGCACGCGCGCCCAGGTCGCGCTCGATGCCGCCGCGCTGGCGCTCCAGCCCACCATCTACACCGCCAATACGAGCACCATCCAGTCGCAGGCGCAGGCGCTGCTCATCAACCGCCTTGCCGATGCGGCGACGACCTGGGGCAATTGCACCACCAATTCCAACAAGCCACCCTGCGCGACGGTCGCGACACCCGCCGTCGACACCACGAACGGGCAGCTCACGCTCACGGCCAATCTCCGGGTGCCGATGTATTTTGTCTCGCTGGTCGGGGTGCAGTATATCCCGGCGCAGATCGTTTCGGTGGCGACCCGCAAGAAGCTCAACCTCGAAGTCGCCATGGTGCTCGATAACTCGGGCTCCATGGACTACACGATGGGCTACAACTCCCACAAGAACAACACCGACCCGACGCGCATGGATACGCTGAAGAGCTCGGCGACATGCGCCACCAACATTCTCTTCTATGGCGTCACCACCTGTTCCGCCTCGACCAGCGGTCTCACGGCCAATGCGAACGTCAAGATCGGCATCGTTCCCTTCACCGAAGCCGTCAATGTCGGCACCGGCAATGCGACCGCCAGCTGGCTCGATCGCACCGGTGCCGCCTGGTACACGCGGCAGAATTTCGACAGCGACGACTATGACAATGGCGGCACGACGGTTGCGCAGGTCGATACCTATTCCGGCACGATCGACCGGGTGGCCCTGTTCAGCAAGATCAAGGACAAGAACGGCAACGCGCTGAGCTGGGGCGGGTGCGTGGAAGCGCGCAAATACCCCTACGACACGGACGACACGACCCCCACCAGCAGCACGCCCGATACCCTGTTCACGCCCTATTTCGCGCCGGACGAACCCGGCAGTGCGGCTAGCTCCGGCAATGGTTCGAGCCAGGGCGACAGTTTTTCGAACAGCTATCTCGACGATGCCGGTTCGCCCTCGACCTGCAAGCTCGAGCCGGTCGTCGTCTACACGCAGACCAAGACAAAATGCAATCGACAGGCGGTCGACTCTGGATTCAATACCGCAGCACAGAATTACGCGAGCGCGACCTGCTCGACTTCGACCGACAGCTACCAGCAAACCGACCAGAACGGCACGGTGACCAATCCGAGCTCGCTCCCGGCCTCGATCTACAACAACCCGCTTCCCGGCAGCTACACCGAGAGCTATTCGAGCAGCGGCAGCAGCAGCGGCAACTATACCAACAAGCGCATTCGCACCTACACGTACATCTACTCCAATCGCGAGTATCAGGAGCGGTTGTGCAAGTACGACAACGCGAAGATGAGCTACTCGGTGAGCCAGAGCAGCGTCTATGGCCCGAATGGCGACTGCCCCGCGGCCGCGATTACCCCCCTCAGCTCGACGCCCAGCACGGTCATCTCCGCCATCAACGCCATGTCGCCCTCCGGCGGCACCAACATCACCGAGGGCTCCGCCTGGGGTTTCAGGGTTCTTTCGCCCACCGCGCCCTTCACCGAGGGGCTCGCCTATGACAGCGCCACCTCGAAGGTGCTGATCATCATGACGGACGGCGAGAACACCATTTATCCGGGCACGAACATGAACTCCGACAACTATTACTCGGCCTACGGGTTCCCCTGGAACGAGCGGCTCGTCAGTCCCCCCACAACGAGCGCGTCGACGCTCGAAGCCCAGATGAATTCCCGCCTCAGCAGCGTTTGCACCAATGCCAAGAATGCGGGGATCACGGTCTATACGATCGGCGTCGACGTCGCCGACACCAGCGACCCGACGGGCAACCGGACGCTCCTCACCAACTGCGCCTCGACCGCCAGCAACGCCTACTTCCCCAACACGGCGGCGGACCTGCAATCGGCGTTCGTGTCGATCGCAACGCAGCTCGCGGCGCTGCGGCTCGCACAATAGACCCGGCCTAGAGCAGCGTGCCGCGGAGGAAGACCAGCGCGATCGAAAAGTAGATCACGAGCCCGGTGACGTCGACGAGCGTCGCAACGAACGGGGCCGACGCGCTCGCCGGATCAAAGCCGACGCGCTTGAGGAGGAACGGCAGCATCGAGCCGGAGAGCGAGCCGAAGGTCACGATGCCGACCAGCGCAAAGCCAATGGCGAGGGCGATACGGGGCCAGTGGGGGCCGTAGTCGAAAAGGCCGAGCCATTGCCAGACGGCGATGCGGATGATGGCGATGACGCCGAGGATGGCGCCGAGCGACGCCCCGGTCGGAATCTCCCGCAGGGCGACCCTCCACCAGTCCCGCAAGCGGATCTCCTGGAGCGCGAGGGCCCGGATGATCAGCGAGGTGGCCTGCGATCCCGAGTTCCCACCCGAGCTCATGACCAGCGGAATGAAGAGCGCGAGGACGATCGCCTTTTCGAGCTCGCCCTGGAAATACTGCATCGCCCAGGCGGTCAGCATTTCGGCGAGGAAGAGGATCGAGAGCCATCCGGCGCGCTTCTTCAGCATGCCGAGAAGACCGACCTCCATATAGGGCTCGTCGAGGGGCGCCGTGCCGCCGAAGCGCTGCGCGTCCTCGGTGCTTTCATCGACCATGGCGTCGATGATGTCGTCGACGGTGACGATGCCGAGCACGTGATTCTTGTCGTCGACCACGGGTACGGCGAGGAGGTCGTACTTGCCGATGAGGCGAGCGACCTCCTCCTGATCCATCAGCGGCGTCGCGGTCACCGGCCGGCGGGGGGTTGCAACCGAAAGGATCGGCGCGGAGGGGTCACCCGCAATCAGCTGCCGGAGCGTCACCGCCTTGATCAGCCGCCGGGTCTTCGAATCGAGGACGTAGATCGCGTAGACGGTCTCGCGCGTCCGCTCCACCACGCGGATGTAGTGCAGCGTCTGCCCGACCGTCGCAGTGGAGAGGACGCTCACGAACTCCGTCGTCATCAGGCTGCCGGCGCTGCCCTCGGGATAGGCGAGGAGCGTGCGCACCGCGTCGCGCGCCTCGGGCGAGAGGCGCGCCAGCAGCGCCTCGCGCGGGGGCTCGGAAAGCAGGCGGAAAACGTCGGCGCGGCGGTCGGCCGACATGGCCTCGAGGAGGGCGCCGGCCTTCTCCTCGGGCAGGAGTTTTACGATCTCCGCCGGGTTTTCGAGGCCGGGCTGGTCGAGGACTTCCGTTGCCCGCTCGGCAGGCATCAGGGCCAGGGCTTCGGCCGCCGTCTCGTCGGGAAGCTCGTTCAGCCGCTCGACGATGTCGGCGACATGATCGTTGGCGAACTGAGCCACGAGGTCGGCCGCACGTGGCACCTCGAGGACGTCGAGCTCGTTTTCCATGGTTCACCTCGAAATCGCCGCCGCGGGCGAGGGGTGAACCGGCAAGCGTCAGTTCAGCGCCAGCGCCCGGGCGGCACGTGCAATCGACTGCTACTGTCGCTTGGCATGGGGTTATGGATCCTGTGGCTGATGCCGGGCCGGGGCTCGCAAGCCCTGACCGCAGCACGTGATGAAATGGGCGCAAGGCGCGCCGCCGTCAAGTGAAAAACGGCTGCGATGCGCTGAAGATCGCCTGGCCGGAGCGAACGCCCGGCAGCGGTGGAGAGTCGCCCCATTTCGAGAGCGCCGGCGAAATACCGGGCGCGCTCGGGTCGTGAACGGCCCTGTGCGAGGGTCAGCAGACCGCGACGCGATCGATACGCCGTTCCGGCCAGGCATATTCGTCAGCCAGCCTTGAACCGACACCGGCGCCGAGCGGGTCCGCAAGCATCGCGCAATGGTGGTGGCACGGATCGGGTATGGCCAGCAGCATCGAGGGGCGTGGGGCCGGGAGGCCGGCAGACGGGGCCGGCACATACGAATTTCCCCCGTCGAGCGAGGCGATCTCTATCGCGGGGAACAGCGGCCGGATGGAGCCGACCGGCGGCGGCGCGCAAGAGGTGCCCCCGCCGGAGGGGCCACCCCCGGTCGTGGGGGCGAGTTGGCCACTCGGCACGTAGGGGTTTGGTCCACATTCCTGCGCGTGCTGCGCGCCGTTCGAGAAGATGAGCCCGAGGCAGGTCATGAAATGGTCGACTCCGTTGGTCGCCCCCGGCGCCGCCTGAGCCTCCGACATGCTTGAGCATGTCATCGCGATGCCGACCGCCAATGCGCCGGCCAGTCGGCTTGTCCTCTTCGGATGCATCGAAACCGCCCCCTAAAAAAAGCCGCCGCAAACCCGCGGCGTCGGGGCAAGCTTGCACGGGCACCGGCAAAGGAGCGGTTAACCCGCGCGCGGCAAACCTTCGCGCACTTGCCTGGGGGACGAGGGCGTGGCGGCGGAGCGAACCCCGAGACTCGCCGGCTGCTCAGTCGTAGACGGCCTTGCCGGTCTCGTGCTTTTCGAGCCAATCCCAGTTGATCGCAACGCCAAGGCCAGGCCCCTGGGGCACCGGCACGCAACCGTCCCCGTCTACCGCGTCGAGGTCGTCGGAATAATCGTCGGCATAGATGGGGCACTGTGCCTTGAATCCCGGGACCTTCGGGTGGACGAGGCCGAGTTCGTAGTAGTTGGTGTTGCGGATCGAGGCCATGCAGTGGCGCGGCGCGGGGCCCGGCGCGTGAATCTCGCAATCGAGCCCGAACCCTTCCGCCACATGGGCGAGCTTCATCACCCCGGTGATGCCGCCGTCATAGTCGACGTCGGCGCGGACGAAATCCGTCCCGCCGGCGACGATGCCGTCGACCCTGAGCTCGATGCCGCGGATGTGCTCGCCCATCAGGATCGGGGTCTTGATCAGCTCCTTGAGCTTCTTGTGGGCAAAGGCCGACTGGCCGCTGTCCTTATAGGGATCCTCGTACCAGAAGTAGTCGGCCTCGTCGCACGCCTTGCCGACCTTGAGTGCGTCGCCCCAGGAATTGTATTCGCAGGCCGGATCGATCATCAGATCCATCTCGGGGCCGACCGCCCGGCGCGTCGCCACGACCGCTGCGGCCTCGCGGGCGATGGGGCCGTTGCCCCAGCCGTGAATCTTGAATGCGGGATAGCCCATCTCCCTGCACTGCACGGCAAACTCCGCGAACGCCTCGGGACTGGAGAGGCCGCCATTCTCGTCGCCGTGGTAGGTTGAGGCGTAGGCGGGCAGTTTCCGGCGCCAGCCGCCGAGGAGGGCATGGACCGGCAGGCCGGCCGCCTTGCCGGCAATGTCCCAGAGGGCAATGTCGATCGGCCCCATGCCGAAGCGGTCCTGTTTGCGCAGGGCGCGCTTGAGGTCGTTCCAGATCAGCTCGCGCTCGAGTGCGTTCTTGCCGATGAGGTATTGGGCGACCATCCCCACCTGGGCATAGGAGACGCTGTTGCCCCCGATATATTCGCCGGTGATCCCGGCTTCCGTCTCGATGGTGAAGACGTAGCCGCTCTGCGGGACGGTCGAGCCCTTGAGATAGACGTGATTGAACCCGTTGTAGTCAAAGCCGAGCTCGCGCGCCGTCCAGCCATACTGCCGCACCGTCAACCGCTTGATCCGCAAGTCCTTCGCCATCGCTCTTCCTCCCGCACCGGACGCGCCGGTTCTAGCCGGGCCGGAACCGCTTGGCGAGGGGAACCACCCAGAGCGATTGCCGAGCAGGCACGGCGAGGGAGCGTGTTGCGGCGGGTCGGTGGTTGGCTGAGATTTTGGTACCGCCTCTCCGGATCGAACGGAGGACCTCTAGATCCACAATCTAGCGCTCTAACCAACTGAGCTAAGGCGGCACGGTGCGGGCGCGAGGCGCCTCGCCGAAGCGGGCGGACCATATGTCCAGTCACCGCCGGTGACAAGGGCCGATTTTGGGTCCGCCCACGGCAGTCGGCACCCCAGAGCTTAACCACAAAGGCAAGCCGGCGACGGGCCCCGGCTCTGGCGGCTGGACCCTGCCGCTCCCCCCATATATTTAGGAAAGGGTTAAGTTCTGCGTAGCGCTTGTGCCCTTTTGGCACGGCCCGACCCGAGGTCAGATGGACGCGTATTGGATCACATCGCCGACAGGGCGCCGCGTCATCGAGCACTGGGCGGATCCCCGGCCGAGCTGGTTGTGGTCGGGGGACGGAAATGTCCTGCTGTGGCGGAACATGGCGGCACGGTTCTTCTACGGCCGCACCAAGACCAAGGGCAACCGGCCCGCGCCCGAAGCGACGCCGCTCCGCGGACAGATTCCGCGGCTGATCCGGCTGGGTTCGCTCAACCGCGCCAGCCTCAGCCGGATGCAGTTCCTCGCGGGCGACCGGCCGATCTCGGCCACCTGCTCCTGTACCCCCCTGCTGCTCTCGGACGGGGAGACGGCCCTCCTCGTCGTCGACGTCGATCCGATATCCGAAGAGTTCCTCGACCGCCCCGTGCCGCACGACGCGCTGCTCGAGGGACTGCTGCCCCCCGGGGCCGAGTACCTGCTGATCGATGACGATGCCCAGCTCGGTGGCTCGGCTAATGCCCTCGAGCGATACGCCCCGGTGATCGAGAGCGAGGGCCTGCCGCCGCTCGATGCAGCCGGACACGGCCTGCTGGCGACGGAAGCCGGGCCGATCGGTTTCACGCGATTTCGGGCGAGTCCCCAGGACGCGAGCCTCCTCGTCTTCGAGCCTCCAGTGGTTCAGGCGACACCCGCTCCTGAGCCCGAGGCGGCGCTCGAGCCGGTTGCCGCGAGCTTCGCGGAAGCGGAAGAACCGCTGCTGCCGATGGGATTGCCGCCAACCGAGGCGCCGGTGCAACCCCCGCCGCTCGCGGACGATCAATGGGTCGAGCC
>DASZTU010000055.1:0-4856 GCA_035547975.1 Devosiaceae bacterium
ACCGGCTTGTCATACCCATTATGACGTTATAACGTATTCGCCTGCGGAAAGGCATTGGGGCGGTCGAACCCCCGCATGGAGAGAGACAATGAGACTGAGCTTCACCTGCGCCATCGGCCTGGGCCTGGCCCTGATGCCGGCGGCGGCAATGGCCGACACCACCAATATTTCGTTCCTGACGCACTGGGCGCCCGATACGGTCGCAAAACTCGAGGCGGCGGCGAGCGCCTATTCGAAGGACCATCCGGATGTTGCCGTCACCGTGCGGGCCGTGCCCTTCGGTGACCTTTTGACCACACTGCGCGCCTCGGGCGGCGGGGCGGGCGGGGCGACGATCGCCGGCATCTACAACGCCTGGCTCCCCGATCTCGCCAAGGACAAGCTCCTCGCCCCGATTCCGGACGACATGGGCGCCGAGGTCAAGGCTGATTGGCCGGCCGGCATCGTGGGCGCGTCCTCGACCGGCGGCGTGCTCTATGGCTTCCCGAACGAGATCGACCTCTACGCCCTCAACTACAACAAGAAGCTCTTCGAGGCGGCCGGCATCAAGGAGCCGCCCAAGACCTGGGACGAGTTCACCGCCGACGCCAAGGCGCTGACCGACAAGTCGAAGGGCCAGCAGGGCTTTGGCCTCATCAATTCATGGACGGCGGGCGTCATCCATCCCTTCGCCTCGCTCCTCGCCTCGAACGGCGGCGAGCTGGTCACGGACGGCAAGCCGCAACTCGATTCCGACGCCGCCAAGGAAACCTTCGCGCTCTACGAAAGCCTGGTCAAAAACGGCTATTCCGACCCGACCATGGGCACCTCGGACGCCAACACCACCGGCCCCTTCCTCGACAATTTCGTCTCGGGCAAGACCGGCATGATCATCATGGCCAACTGGTGGGAGAGCGCCCTCAAGTCCGGCATGGGCGACAGTTTTGCCGATATCGCCACCGCGCCCATTCCCGTGGGACCCCACGGCGACAAGCCGCATTCGATCTCCTATTCGTGGATGACGGTCGTCAACGCCAAGGCCTCGCCGGCCGAGCAGAAGGCGGCCTGGGATTTCCTCAGCTGGCTCAACGGTCCCACTTCCGGGCCGAATGGCGGCTCGGCCATGGGTGACATCCTCATCTCCATGGGCATCCTGCCGTCGCGCACCTCCGATACCAAGGCGTTCGCCGACAAGCTCGCCGACCCCTTCCTCAAGGCCTATATCGACGAGGTACCGGACGCAAAGCCCTTCCCCGTGGTGCTTGGCGGCCAGGAATTCTCGGAATCGCTCCAGCAGCACCTCGAGGCCGTGCAGTTCGGCAAGGAGAGCGCGGCCGACGCCTCCTCGGGCGCCCAGGCCGACGCCGCGGCGATCCTCAGCAAGGCGGCGCAGTAACGCCGATCGGTGCGAGACTCTCAATGGCCGCAGCCGCAACCACAGGGGCACTCCCGCGAAAGCGGGAGTCTCTGTGGCCCTTTTCGGCCTTGGGAAGGCGCAACGGAGCTTCCCGCCCTCGCGGGAATGACGTGGTGAAGCAATCGCAACATCGGTTCGGTTCGGCCTCCGCCGTGCTCGTCATGCTCGGCCCGGCGCTGGTCCTCCTGGGCGTCTTCGTCCTCGTGCCGATGTTGCTCACCATCTGGCTGGCCTTCCAGGACTGGTCGACCGGCACCGGCTTCGACACCGCGCGCTTCGTGGGCCTCGACAATTTCACCGAGATCTTCGGCCCGACCTCCGTCGGGCGCGACTTCAAGGGCGCCCTCGTCAACACGGCGCTCTATACGCTTGGGTCGGTCGTCGCCATCCTGCCGCTATCGGTGTTGTTCGGGCTGCTCGTCTACCAGAACCGCGTGCGCGGCGGGGTGACCCTGCGGACCATCCTCTTTTCCACCTACATGGTGCCGATGATCGCCGTGGCGCTCGTCTGGTCGAAGCTCTATTCGCCCAGCGAGGGGCCGCTCAACCAGATGCTGGGATGGGTGGGCCTCCCCGGCTCCGCCTGGCTCTCCTCGCCCAACACCGCCCTGGGTTCGATCGTCCTGCTCAACGTCTGGCAGCAGGTCGGCTACTTCACGGTCCTCGCGATTGCCGGGCTGACGCAAATTCCGGGCAGCGTCTACGAGGCGGCGGCGATAGACGGCGCCGGGCCCCTGCAGCGCTTCTTTTCGATCACGCTGCCCCTGCTGCGCCGCACGCTGCTCTTCTCGGCCGTCATCGCCATCATCAACGCCGTCCAGGTGTTCGAGCCGGTGGCGCTCATCACCCAGGGCGGCCCCATCAATTCGACCAACGTCCTCACCTACCACATCCGGCGCGTCGGCATCGAACGCTCGCAGGGCGGGCTCGGCTCGGCCATGGCCGTGACGCTGATGCTCGCGCTCATCGTGATGATCGTCGCGCTCTTCGCTTTCGCCCGCCAGGGCGGGGAGGACGAGGAATGACCCCGGCCGGGCTCGCCGGCGGCTGGCGGTACGGCCCCTTCCGGCAGAAGCCGAGGGCCGCGGACGCGCTGCTGTTCGCCGCAATCCTCCTCGTTTCGGTCGCGGCGGCCTTTCCGCTCGCCTGGATGGTTTTGACCAGCCTCAAGACCCCGGCCGAAACCATGCACACGCCGCCCATATGGTTTCCCGCGACGCCCGGCCTCGACGCCTATGCCAAGGTCTCGGGCGTGATCGATGCGGGGCGGTCGTTCCTCAATTCGGCGATCATTGCGACGGTCACCACGGCCGGCATCCTGTTCACCAGCCTGCTCGCCGGCTTCGCCTTCGCAAAATACGAGTTTCGCGGCCGCGGCTGGCTCTTCGCCGCCGTGATCGCGACGATGTTCCTGCCGCCAATCGTGACCCTCATCCCGCTCTACCGCATGGTCGGCTATCTCCACATCGACGGCGGGCTCGCGGGCGTCATCGTCCCGAACCTCGCCAATGCCTTCGGCATCTTCCTGATGCGCCAGTTCATCCAGGGCGTGCCGGACGAGCTCATCGATGCGGCGCGCGTCGATGGCGCCTCAGAGCTCAGGATCGTGTTTTCGATCGTCGCCCCGAGCGTCGTGCCGGCGATCGCCGCCCTCGCGCTCTTCGCCTTCGTCTACCACTGGAACAGCTATCTCTGGCCGCTGACCGTACTCCAGGGACACACCGACCAGTACCCAATCGTCATCAGCCTGAGCCGGCTCCTCTCCTACAACCGGGGCGCCATGAACACCGGCCTCGTGATGGCGGGGGCGACGATGGCCGTCCTGCCGCCCCTCGTGCTCTTCGTGCTGTTGCAGCGCTTCTTCGTCGATTCGATCGTGAGCTCGGGGGTCAAGGGATGACCGTGCTCGCGATCGACCTTGGCGGCACCAATATGCGCGCCGCGCCCGTCGGCCCTGCGGGCGAGCCGAGATTCGGCGACCAGGGTAGTGCTCCCAAAAGCCGCGACGAGTTCGTTTCGCGCCTGCGCATGCTCATCGACCGATATGAAGCGACAAGGCTCGGCATCGGCATTCCCGGCCTCGCCCGGGGCACCGTCGCGACCTGGGTTCCCAACCTCGGCTATCTCGACGGCCTCGACCTGGCCGAGGCCTTCCCCGGCATGAGCATTGCCCTCGGCAACGACGCGCAGTTCGCCCTCCTCGCCGAGGCGAGCGCCGGGGTGGCGCGCGGCCGGCGCGATGCGCTGCTGCTCTCGATCGGCACGGGCATCGGTTCGGCAGTGCTGGCCGGCGGCCGCATCGTCAGGGGCAGCAAGGGCGCCGCCTGTTCCTTCGGCTGGGCCTGCGCCGACGCGGGAGATCCCGGCGATCCCCGCAACGGCTGGCTCGAGCGGCACGCCTCGGGCACCGCCCTCGATTCGGCAGCGAAGGCCCTCGGCCTTTCCGGCGGCACCGCCCTCATCACCGCCGTGCGGGGCGGTAGCCGCGAGGCACACGATGCCATCGCCCGGGCAATGAGCCTCCTCGGCACGGCGCTTTCCGGGGCAGTCGGCCTCCTCGATCCGGAGGTGGTGGTGATCGCCGGGGGCGTTGCGGCCGAGATGGATCTCCTCGCCCCGATGATCGCTTCCGCCCTCGACCGGCAGCTGCCGCCGCATTTGCGGGGAATCGCCATCCGGGCGGGGGAGTTCGGGCCGCGGGCGGGGCTGATGGGGGCCGCCATCGCGGGCCGCCAGGGTATTGACTGGGGGGAGATCGATGGCTGAGCCCAAGGGGCTGATCAAGCCGGATCGGCGGCGCCCGGAGCCCCTCTGGCACCAGGCCGAGCAGGCGCTGCGCACCCTGATCGAGCAGGGCGAGTGGGCAACCGGCTCGCAAATTCCCAATGAAGACAAGCTCGGGGCGATGCTCGGCATTTCGCGCATCACGCTGCGCCATGCCCTGCGCAACCTCGAAGCGGCGGGGCTGGTCCGGCGCGAACACGGCCGCGGCACCTTCGTTCGGAGTGCAACCGTTGTCGCCGGCGCACGCGGCCTCACGAGCTTCACCCAGGAAATGGCGACCCTCGGCCTCGCCGTCGGCACCCGCCTGCTCGCGGCCGATATCGTGCCGGCGACGAGCGACGTGGCGGATGCGCTCGACATCGAGCCCGGCGACGAGGTGGTGAAAATCCGGCGCCTCAGGCTCGGCAACAACGCGCCCATCGGCATTCAGACGGCGCACCTGCCCGTTGCCCGGGTCCCCGGCCTCTATCACGAGCTCGCCGGCATGACCTCGCTCTATGCGCTCCTGCGCGCCCGCTACGGCATCGCCCCGGTTGAAGCCCGCGAGGTTTATCGCGTCGGGCTCGTGACCGCCGAGGACGCCGACCTCATCGGCCAGCCGGCCGGCACGCCGGCCTTCGTCGTCGAGCGCATCGCGGTCGACGCCAAGGGCCCGTTCGAGTTCACCGTCTCGACC
>DASZTU010000056.1:0-7929 GCA_035547975.1 Devosiaceae bacterium
GTGGTACCGAGCGTCCCCACCTTCTCCATGTACGGCGTCATGATGCCGTAGCGGCTCTTGGGTACCGCGGGGATGTCCTTGACCGACCACAGCGGGGTGAGGCCGAGCCCGAGGAAGTGAATGTCGAGCGGGGCGCCCAGCGCCTTGACCAGCGACAGGTGGAGCGCAACCTCGCGCGCCGCCTCGTGCACGGTCTCGAGCGGAGCCCCCGAGAGCTCGAACTGGCCGCCCGGCTCGAGCGAGATCGCCCCCTCCCCGGGCCCACCCTTGAGGCCGATCACCGCGTCATTGTCCCAGATGGGGTGCCAACCGGTCTTTTCGGCCACGGCGTCGAGCAGCGCCCGGATGCCATGGGGCTCCGCGTAGGAGACGGGCCGCAGCGGCCGGGTGTGAAAGACGGGCTTTTCGTGCTCCGTCCCAATGCGCCAGCGCTCCCTGGGCTTGCAGCCCCTGGCGAGCACGTCAACGAGGTCGGCGCGGCTTTCGATCGGGGGCGAAAGGAGGTCGGCGCCGTGCATGCGAAATCCTGGGTGTAAGGTGGGCGGACAATATCGCCCGGGATGCCGAAAGCAATGCTTTTATCGCCAATCGCCGATGATCGATTGAATGACCGCGAGGGCGGCCACCGCGGCGGTATCGGCCCTGAGGATACGAGGACCCAAACTGATCGGCACCACGAAGGGTTGCGAGAGGAGAAGCTCGCGCTCCTCGTCGGCAAAGCCGCCTTCCGGGCCGACGAGTAACCCGATTGGCCGGCCCGCGACCGCGGCGAGCCGCCCGACGGGGGAAGCGGAGGGGGCCGCTTCGTCGCCAAGGACCAGCAGCCGGTCGCCCTGTGTGGCCTTCCAATCGGCCAGGAGGCGCGGCAGCGCGATTTCCGGCAGTATGGCGGGGACGTTGAGCACCTCGCACTGCTCGGCCGCCTCGATGGCATTGGCGATGAGGCGGGCAGCCGGCGCCTTGCCCTGGGTGAAGCGGGTGATGACGGGCTGGATGGCCGAAACCCCCATCTCGGTCGCCTTCTGCACCACATAGTCGAGCCGCGCCGCCTTGAGGGGGGCAAAGCCATACCAGAGGTTCGCAGGGGCCGGCTGCGGGGCGATCTGCCGGTCGAGGGCAATGACGACGTGGCGCTTGGCCGCCTGCGTCAGCCTCCCCAACCAGGCGCCGTCGCGGCCATTGAACAGCACGACCTCATCGCCGACGGCCTTGCGCAACACGGTCGCCAGATAGAGGGAGCGGTCCGCATCGAGGGCAACCTCGCCGCCGGCCGCAAGGCCGGGCTCGACGAACAGGCGGGGCAGGGAAGCGTGGGTACGCGGCATTGAACTCGGGACGGGGCGCGATTAGCTTTGCCCGGGTCAGTAACCGGCGGCGACGGCACATGCAAACCCCCTCCCCCACCGGCGCGGTCGCCGACGCGCCCCGCGGCAACTGGGTCGACCGCTACGCGCCCGACTGGCTGAAGCCTTATGCGCGGCTGGCGCGCTGGGATCGCCCCATCGGCTTCTGGCTTCTCTTCTGGCCGTGCGCATTTGGGCTCGCGCTCGCGGCGCTGGCCAATCCCGGAGCGGGTTTTGACTGGCGCGCGCTCCTCCTCATGTTCGTCGGCTCGGTGCTGATGCGGGGCGCGGGCTGCACCTTCAACGACATCGTCGACCGCGACATCGACAACAAGGTGGCGCGGACGCGGCTGCGGCCCATCCCCTCGGGCGCGGTGAGCACCAAACGCGCCGTCGTTTTTCTGGTGCTGCAGGCGCTGCTCGGGCTCGTGGTCCTGCTGCAGTTCAACGGCACCACGGTCGCGCTCGGCATCGCCTCGCTCGTCCTCGTCGCCATCTACCCGTTCATGAAGCGAATCACGTGGTGGCCGCAACTCTTTCTGGGGCTGGCGTTTTCCTGGGGCGCGCTGGTCGGGTGGACGGCCGAAACCGGCAGCCTCGCGCTGCCGGCGCTGCTCCTCTATCTCGGCTGCATCCTCTGGGTCATCGGCTACGACACGATCTACGCGCTGCAGGATATCGAGGACGATACCCTGATCGGCGTAAAGTCCACGGCACGGCTCTTCGGCGCCCGGTCACGGGAAGCGGTCGCGGGCTTCTATGCCGCCGCGGCTTTGGTCTGGGCGGTTGCGGTCGCGCTGCTGTCGCCGGGGCTGGCCTTCGGCCTCGGCTGGCTCGCGACCGTGGCCCTGCTCGCCTGGCAGGTGCTGACGCTGCAGCCGACCGTGCCGGGAAACACGCTGCTGCGCTTCAGGGCCAACCACTGGGTGGGTGTCGTGCTGACGCTCGCCATTCTGGCGCAGTGGGCCACGCAATTGCGCGGCTAACCGATCGGCAGGATCAACCCTGCTGGATTTCCCCACGGCACATGGCCAAGGAAGCACCTGCCTGTCCTTCGTTCAGTTCCTCACCACGATGCAGGCGCCGCCGGCGCGCTGCAGGGCGTCGCAGAGCTTCTGGGCGGCCGCGCGGGAATCGCGGCCGATTTCGGCCGTGAAGCGAAGCGCCGGACCGAAGTTCGGGTTTCGCTTGGCGACGAGCATGAGCTCTTCCCCACCCAGGACCTCGGGGAAGCTGGCCTGAATGCGCGAGAACGCCCGCCGCGCCGTCGCCGCGGAGAAGAACTGGGCGACCTGAATGCCCCAGGGCCTGACGATCGCGGTGGGCGGCGTGAACTTCCGCACGCGGTTGTTTTCCGCCATGGCGACGCAGGATTGCTGAAAGGGCTTGCCGGGGTCGAGGGTGTAGTCCGCCCCGCTGACCTCCCCGCTCAGCCATTGCGTGACCGGCACGCCGGTGATGGTTTCAACGTAGTCGAGCGTTTCCGCGGCGAGGTAGCCGGTCCCGGCGATGAAGCGGGCGGCCGCCCCCTCGCCGCCGTTATAGGCCGCCGCGGCGAGGCCGAGATTGCCGAATTTCTGGCGCAGGAAGTCGAGATAGCGGGCCGAGCGGAACAGCGCCTCGGCGGGATCATAGGGATTGCGCAATCCCTGGAGGCGGCCGGTTCCCGGCATGAACTGGGCGATGCCTTCCGCCCCGACAGGGCTCACGGCATTGGCGTCAAAATGGCTCTCCTGCCAGATCAGCCGGGCAAAATAGCCGGTGGGCAGGTGCCAGAGCTGCGCGTAGCGGTCGATCGCGGTGCAGACGTCCTGGGTGTAGCTCGCGAGGCGGATGCAGACGTGCCGGGGACGGCCGTCGTCGAGCTCGCGGTCGAAACAATATGAGGTGACAGGCGCCGCTTCGGTTGCCATGCTGACGCCGCCGGGTGCCCACCCGACCGCTCCGACCAGCAGGGACAACAGCAGCCTCAAGGCGAACCGCAGCATGTGGGCGCTTCTGGCAGGGCTTCGTGTCACAACTGGGTCGAACGTCGATTTCAGGTGTGGGTTCGACTGCCAGGCCTTCGCGCCCGGCACACCCCCGCCTGGCAGAAAGGATTGACTGCAATGGAACAGCGTAAACTGGGCAGCCAGGGGCTCGTGGTCAGCGCCGAGGGTCTCGGCTGCATGGGCATGAGCGCCTTCTACGGTCCGAGCGACGAGGCGGAGAACCTTGCCACGCTCGCCCGCGCCCTCGAACTCGGCATCAACTTCTTCGACACGGCCGAAATCTATGGCCCGTTCAAGAACGAGATGCTTCTCGCAAAGGCCTTCGCGGGAAAGCGCGACAAGGTCTTGATCGCAACCAAGGTCGGCTCGGAGGTGACCGATGCCGGCGAGCGCCTCGACGTCAATGGCCGGCCGGAATACATCAAGAAGGCGATCGACCGATCCCTCCGGCATCTCAACACCGACCACGTCGACCTCTATTACCTCCACCGGATCGACCCCAAGGTCGCGATCGAGGAGTCGATCGGCGCCCTCAAGGATCTCGTCCAGGCCGGCAAGGTCCGCTACATCGGCGTGTCCGAAGCGGCGCCCGCCACCATCCGCCGCGCCCACGCAGAGCATCCGCTGACGGCGGTGCAGACCGAGTACTCGCTGTTCGAGCGGACCCCCGAGGAGAACGGCGTGCTCGAGACGGTGCGCGAACTCGGCATCGGCTTCGTCCCCTATTCCCCGCTCGGCCGGGGACTTCTGACCGGCGCCTACAAGAGCACCAGCGACCTGGCGCCGGACGATTTCCGCCGCAACAATCCCCGCTGGGAAGGCGAGAACTTCGAGAAGAACATGCGTCTCGTCGAGCGCATCACCGAGGTCGCCCGCTCCAAAGGCGTAACGCCCGGGCAGATCGCCCTCGCCTGGGTGCTCTCGAAGGGGACGGTGCCCATCCCCGGCACGCGCCGGATCAAATACCTCGAGGAGAACGCCGCGGCGGCGGAAATCCAGCTGACGGACGCCGATATCGCCGCGCTCGAGGATGCGGCGCCGGTCGGGTCCGTCGCCGGCGATCGCTATCCGGCGGCGGGCATGGCGGCGCTCAACCACTGAGGCAATCGCCGCAACGACTATTCGGCCGGCCGCCGTCGCTCGCTGGGGCGGCGGCCCTGCCGCCCTGCTGTTCATTTCAGGTTCAGGCTCACGATTCCACATCACTGCGCTCTTTCGGCCAAGTCACGCCGCCGGAAATGTGCTAGTATTGGTTCGGACGTTTTTTTGATCCTACCAATACATTTTGCAGAAGAGCGGCATTCAGGGAGCGCGAATATGAACCAGACGATTTTCAGCGGGAGCGGAAACAAGGTGATTTCTCTCTCCGAGGTGAAGCGGCAACGGGCAGCGCTTCGGCTGGTCTCTACCAACGACCACCCCGGCACGGTGGCGGGCGATCATCCGGGCCGCGCCCTCGTCTACTTCATCACCGGAGGGCGGTTTTCCGCCATGGTCAACAATGTGTCGAGCGTCCTGGCGGCCGGGGATTACCTCCGCGTGCCCGAGGGGATCGCCCATACACTGACCGATCTCGGGCCTCATGTCGGCACGTGCGCCCTGCACCGCTTTCCGATCGACGTGCCGGGTGGGTTTCTGCGGGAGATCGCCGCGGCCCTGCCGCCGTTCGCACAGCAATTCCCCCGAATGGGGACTGCCGAGTTCACGCATCTCGCGGCGATTGCGCTGCGCTGGGGGGTGCGGCTCGAAGACGATGCGGCTGCCTGAGGGGAGCGCGACCCCTCAAACGCTTCAAGGCCGGCCCCAGGGAGAAGGCCGGCCTTGAATTGACGCGTCTGGAGGTCGCGTATCGGACGGCTCCGGCACTGGGGGCTGTGCCATATCGGTGACCGTCCGCTGCATAAAACGAGCCATGATCGGGCTGGTTCCCTCGTGCCCCAAAAAAGATGCGCGGTCCCTCTCGAACGAAAGAAACCGCGCAGCTGCTGCCCTGGAGGGGAAGAATTCGCGCTCAGCTGGCCTTGTCGCCAGGCTTGCGGCGATGGAGGAATCGCGGACGGCGATTGGCCTCGGCGGCGAGGCGCCGGCGCTCGGTCGCATTGCCGAGCAGAACCCCGTCGACCTGCTGGCTGTAGGGGAGGAGACTGCCGTCGCCGGCCATGATGTAGAGCGGCAGGCGCAGCTTCTTGCCCCAGTTCTGCCACTCGGCGACGACGCTTTGATTGCCGACTTCCTCGAAAACCCGATAGTTGAGATCCGGGTCGGTGTGGACGAGCTCGATCGCGCTCGTCAGCACACCGTCCTCGGAAATGGTGGTCGAAACCGCCACGCCGATGAACTCGTCCACCGGCACCTTGATCTTCACCGTGACGCCGCTCATTTCGAGCTTGCGCCGGACCGTAACGGTCTTCACCGGCTCGCGCGCCGCGTCGTCGTTGGCGGCCGGGCCCGGCGGCGCCGTCAGGTTGCCGAACCGCTTCGCCCGGTAATCGCCCAGACTGATGACGACCGACGATCCTGAAATCCCCGCGTCACGATCCATTCCTTGCCTCACTGTCAACTCCGAGAGCTTTCTTCGGGTGCCCTCTTATGCCCACAATCTACGCGAGCCCCTTGCTTCGGCGCTTAAGAAACGCGGTTAAGTTTAGGTTGTTTTGAAAAGGGTTAGCAGGTTCTGAGGGGGCGCAAGCAGGGATTAACCGCAAGCCAATTACGAGGCTCGTCTTCCAGTGCGCGCGCGTGACTTCTCAGGCGCCCGCGGAAGCCGTTTCCCGGTTTGCCCAGTTCTCGCCGCGCCACTCCCGCACCGTCACCGTTATCGCCCCGTCGGCGATGTCGATGAGGTTGTAGGCGTTGGGTTCGCCGCGGAGGCGTGTCGAAATGGTCGAGGAGGCCTGCACCACCATGATGGGCGCCACCGCCGACTCCCGCGGTCCCGGCGGCGCTCCTTCGCGCACCGCGCCGGGTTGTTCGAAGCGCCGCACATAGGAGAGGTGGAAGTGGCCGGAGAGGACGAGCCTCACGCCCAATCGGGCAAAGGCCGCAAGAGCCCGGTCGGCCTCGTCCACGCGACGCTGCGGGCGCTGCATGCGCGTTTCGGGCATGAGGAGCGGGTGATGCGCGACCACGACCCGCACCGCATCGGATCGGGCGCCGGCGAAACGGGTCTCGAGTCGCACCAGCTGGCGCCGGCCGATCTTGCCCTGCGCCCAGTCCAGCCCCGGCCGAATGCGGCGCGCGGTGCACAGGCCCGCAATGGCGACCCCGTCGAGCGAGAGGAAGGGTTCGAGCTCGGGGGCGATGTAGCGACGATAGTGACCAAAGGGGTCGAGGAAGCGCCGCGCCATGTTGACGGCCGGGACGTCGTGGTTGCCGGGCACGGCAAAGACCGGCGCCTCGAGCTCTTCGAGGAAGCCGCGGGCCTGCTCGAACTCGCGGCGGCTGCCGATCTGCGTGAAATCGCCGCTCACCACGACGAGCCCGACCTGCTGCCCGGCGATATCCCCCGCAAGGCCCGCCGCGAGGCGCGGGTCGTGGTGCCCGAAATGCAGGTCGGAGAGGTGGGCGATCCGCAATGTGCTCAGGCCCCCGCCAGGGCACCGACCGGAGCCTCGTTGGGCTGCTCGTCCGGCGCCTGCGGCGGCGCGAGGATCGCCAGTGCCGCGGGATGAATGCTGAAGCGCAACGGGGTCTCGAAGGTCTCCACCTCCCCGTCGAGCATCGCCTTGATGGCGGGTTTCCGCGTGCGCAGCATCAGCGAGCCCGCCTTTTCGATCTCGAGCGCCTCGTCCTCGCGCCAGTGACCCGCCAGCATGCCAAAGCTCAGCCGGAAAAGATCGCCGAAGCCCAGGTGCTTGAGCGAATAGATGCAGAGCTGGCCCTCATCGAAATGCGATCGCGAGAACAGCCGGCCGGCGGCCTCGTCGTATTCATTGTTGGCGACCGCTATGGCGACGACCCGCACGATGCGCGCGCTGCCGTCGGCCGAGCTGATCTCGACCGCGATACGGCGCGAGCGGAACAGACGGCGGAAAAAGAAGCGCACGAAGGCGAGCTTCGCGGCCATGCCGCCCATGCCCCGCACGTGCTCGCGCACGGCGGCGACCCCGGGAATGAAGCCGATCACCACCTTATGGAGGAAGAGCCTGCCGTTGACCTCGCCGACATCGATCCGGCGCGGCTGCATCGTTTCGAGCGAGGCCATCCACTGGTGAAGATCCAGGGGAATCGCGAGGTCGCGGGCGAGCGCATTGACGGTGCCGAGCGGCAGGATCGCGAGAACTTTTTCCCTGCCGCGCAGCGCATTGGCGATGGCGGTCACCGTGCCGTCGCCGCCGGCGGCGCAGACGATCGGTGCGTTGCTCCGCCGCAGGCGATCGAGCCGCTCGTCCATCGGACGGTCGACATCGGCATCGATGGTCACGTCGTGGCCGGCGGCCTGAAACAGCTCCGCGATGGCTTCCGGCGTCACGCCGGTCTTGAGCGCGGTGCCCGAGCGGTGGTTCAGCAACACATGGATGCGGTGCGGCATGCTGGCTCCCGTTGCCGTTGCGTCGACGAAGAACGGCCGGAAGCACGAGGCGGTTTCACCGGGC
>DASZTU010000057.1:0-3481 GCA_035547975.1 Devosiaceae bacterium
GGAGGCCCGTATCGAGATGCGGTAGGCCGTAGTGGCGCGCCAGACCCAGCGCCAGCGTGCCCTTGCCGGAGGCGGCCGGCCCGTCGACGGCGATGATCATGCCGCCGGCCCGGGCACGAGGCTCGCGCCGACATGCTCGAACGCGCCGGCGAAATCGGGGAAGAGGTCGTCGATCACGGAGCCATCCTCGATGCTGACGGGCTTGTCGGTGGCCAGCCCCAGGACGAGGAACGCCATCGCCAGCCGCGGGTCAAGGCGGGCGGCGATGTTTCCCCCGCCGGGGACGCGCGGGTGGCCGCGGACCCTGAGGCCATGCGGCTGCTCAATGCAGTCGACGCCGTTGTCGCGCAGCGCCCGGGTGATGGCGAGGCGGCGGGCGCCCTCGCCCAAGCCCTCGAACAGCGTCTCCCCCTCGGCGAAGGCCGCCGCGATCGTGAGGATGGGATAATCGTCGGGAAGGAGCGGCAATGTCGCGGGGATCGTCGCCCCGTGCAGCGGGCCCTGCCGGACCGTCAGCTCGGCGACGCCGTGCTCGGGAACGCCATAGGAGATGTTGGCGCCCATCAGCATCAGCGCTTCGAGCGGGCCGAGGTTGGCCGGCGCCAGCGCCACGTCAGGGATGGTCACCTCGGAATTGGGGGCGATCAGCGCCGCCACCGTCGGGAACGCCGCCAGCCGGGCGTCGCCGGGGATGGTCAGCTCCTGCGCCTGAAGCTCCGGCAGGCCCTCGAGGGTGAACTGCAGGTCGCGCTCGACCGGGGCGCTTTGCAGCCTGGCGCCGAAGCGGCCGAGAAGATCGACCGCGGGGTCGCGAAAGCCGGCCGGCAGTTTGAGGCTCGAGGTGCCGATCGCCGTGGCGGCATTGAGCAGCAGCGGCAGGACCAGCGCCTCGCCGCCCGGGCCGAGCGCCAGGTCGAGCGGGACGGCAAAGCGTGGACCGCGCACCGCGATGCCGCCGTCGGCCACGCCGATCTTCACGCCGTTGGCGGCCAGAAACATCAGGAGCGACTCGATACCGGGAGTCAGGTCGAGATGGGTGAACATGGTCTCGAAGTCCTGCGCGGCGAGCAGGCCGAGCAGCAGCCCGGCGCCGCCGCCAGCGCCACTGAGGTCAATCGGCCCGTCGGGCGCGAGAACGCCGCCAAGGCCGTGGACCCGGCACGCCCCCTCCTCCTGCTCGACCGGCACGCCGAGGCGGCCGAGCGCCGCCAGCATCACGGCCGTTTCGGCGCTGTGCGACAGGTTGGCAAGGCGGCTTTGCCCGCGCCCGAGGCCGGCCAGCAGCAACGCCAGGGCGCTCAGCCCCGGATCGCCCGGCAAGCGCACCGGACCGCGCAGCCACGGCGAGCGGGATGCGATCAGCGGCGTTGGGGAGGCAGACGGCTGGACCATGAACGCAACGACAAAGGACCGGCGGAGGCAAAGCATTGCGGCGGGCAGCGGCGCAAATGAGGCGCGTGCATGACAGCTATTTATCCCCGCTTTTGCGTTTGACAGGGCAAAAGTTTCACCCTAACCGGACGATCCAAAGCGGAGGCCCCGCGTTTTTCAACCGAAGGAAAGCTGCATTGGCCAAAGATGCCCGCGGTACCAAGCGTGAAGATCCCGAGAACGGCAAGAAGTTCTACGACCTGAACAAGGATCCGATCGTTTCGCCGTATACCGGCAAATCCTATCCCCGCTCCTATTTCGAGCAGAACGCCGTGAGCCGCAAGGCCGGCGCCGAGCCCGACGAGGAGCAGGACGAAGAGGAAGTCGAGGTCGAGGAAGTGGCCGCGACCCCCGACGAGCCCGAAGTGATCTCGCTCGAGGACGCCGATGCCGAAGAGGCCGGCGAGGAGAGCAGCGACGAGGAAATCCCCGATGTCGAGGACGTCGAAGACGTCGAGGACATCGGCGACGACGACGAGGACGCCTTCCTCGAGGAAGACGAGGAAGAGGACGAGAACCTCGATTTCGACGTCGGTTCGGACGAGCGCTGAGCGGGGCAGAATTGCCCTTGCGTCCTCGGGGACGCTCGACTAGACAACACCCGCGCTTCGGCAGGCCCTGCCCGCCGGAGCCATCCCAAGAGAATGGGGCCATAGCTCAGTTGGGAGAGCGCTTGAATGGCATTCAAGAGGTCGTCGGTTCGATTCCGATTGGCTCCACCATCTCCCTGAAGCGGCCCCAAGCGGGGCCGTTTTCGTTTAAGCGGCCCGGGCGCCGCGGCCCCGAAGGCGCCGCTTGCTTGACTTTCAGGGCTGAGGGCCTAAGTACGAACAATGAGCAGCAAATTCCTCATCGCGGGCCAGCGGAACTTTCTCGCTGAGATCAGGCTGCCCTAGGTCCGAGCCATCCGGCACCCCTCGGGCTTAGGGGTGGTGCGCCGCATCGCGGCACCGGTGCCTTCTCACATCGATTTTTCACTTGAGCCCCTGCCCTCACCGGCAGGCGATGAGGCACATCATGACGACAACTTCACTCAGCGACTTCAATCTTTCCCCCGATCTGGTGCTGGGCCGCGACGAATACCGGCAACTGACCGTGCTCGCGCTCGCCGGCACCGAGCACAGCGCCGACGACGCCGACTGGCTGCTGCACGAGCTCGAACGCGCCACGGTGGTGCCGGACGGCCGCGTGCCGCGCGACGTCGTGCGGATGAACTCGCTGGTCCGGTTCCGCACCAGCGGCGGCGACCAGCGCGTGGTCGAGCTGGTGTTCCCCAGGGACGCCGACATCGCATCGCGGAAGATCTCCGTGCTGACGCCGGTGGGCGCGGCGCTGATCGGGCTCAGGACCGGGCAATCGATCACCTGGCTGACGCGTGACGGTCGCCGGCAGGTGCTCACCGTGCTGTCGGTGACGCCACCCGCCACGGACCCGGACGACGACCCCGGCCCGGCCGCGGCGTGACCGGCTAAGGCGAGGTCCCCGCCGGGGCCTCGCCGACCGCCCGGCCGACACCACAATAAAGTGTTGGCGAAAATCTCGCGGACCGGCCGGTAATCCCAGTCAAGAGCCACCAGCGCATAGTTTCCGACGCGTTGACTCAAGAAATCGTCCGTGCTCTTTGAGCGTGCGGGCGGCGGAAACAGAGGTCTGAACAATGCGTCGCAGAGAAGGAATTCTCGGTGCGCTTGGCGCTATTGCAGCCGGGCTCACCGGCGGCAAGGTCACCGCGTCGAACGCTGCTTTCATCAGTCTCGACACGGCACGCCGCTGCAACGAGATCACAGCCATCGATACTTTCGAAGATTTCTGGATCAATCCAGACGCGATGTCTGCCTACAACCACAAGGACGATCCGTGCCACGAGGTAGCTATCCAGCACTACCTCACGCTGCACTATAAGCCGTCGAAATACTCGTTCTGATCGAGGCGGAGACGTGCCGAAGCGCGGCTCAATGGTATCGGGCGACGTGGTGTCGCGCGGTGCCGACATGGCCCTGTCCGGTGCGGCCGGCAGGGAAGCGACGGAACCAAAACGGAGCAGCGGGAA
>DASZTU010000058.1:0-2401 GCA_035547975.1 Devosiaceae bacterium
GGCGTCCGCGCTTGCCTCATACCGCGGGTGACCTTTGAGCGACACATCCGATACTCTCAAGACCGTTCCGCTGGACGGGCGGCACCGCGCGCTCGGCGGCCGTATGGTCGCCTTTTCGGGCTATTCACTTCCCGTCCAGTATCCGACCGGCATCATCGCCGAGCATAAGTGGACCCGTGAGCACGCCGGCCTCTTCGATGTCTCCCACATGGGCCCGGCCTTCCTGCAGCTCGCCCATCCGACCGGCGACGCCGACGCCGACCATCGGGCCGTCGCGGCGCTCGTCGAGCCGCTGATCTCGGGCGACATTGCCGGCCTGAGGCCCAGCCAGATCCGCTACACCCTGCTGCTCGCCCCTTCCGGCGGCACCCTCGATGACCTGATGGTCGCCCGCTCGGCGAAATTCCCCGGGACGCTCTACATCATCGTCAATGCCGGCACCAAGGAGAACGACTTCCGCCTGATCGCGGAGGCGGTGGGCGACCGCGCGCGCTTTTTCCGCAGCGACATGGATGGGCTTCTGGCGCTGCAGGGACCGGAGGCGGCGGCGGTCATGGCCGACCTGCTCCCACCGGCCGCTGAACTCGGTTTCATGACCTATGGCGTCTTTGCGTGGGAGGGTACGAACCTCTTCGTTTCCCGCTCGGGCTATACCGGCGAGGACGGGTTCGAAATCCTCGTGCCGCCGGAGCTCGCGGAAAAACTCTGGGACCGGCTGCTGAGCGATCCCCGGGTCAAGCCCGCGGGCCTTGGCGCCCGCGACTCGCTGCGCCTTGAAGCCGGCCTGCCGCTCTATGGCCACGACCTCGACGAAACCGTCTCGCCGGTCGAGGCGGGGCTCAATTTCGCGCTCTCGAAGCGCCGCCGCGAGGCCGCCGACTTCCCGGGCGCCGGGCGCATCCTGCGCGAGCTCGCCGAGGGGCCGTCGCGCTTGCGCGTCGGGCTCCTCGTCGAGGGCGCACCCGCCCGCGACGGCGCCGATGTCCTCGGCCCGGACGGCGCCACGGTCGGCAAGGTCACGAGCGGCGGCTTTTCGCCGACGCTCGGCCGCGCCATCGCCATGGGCTTCGTGCCGCCGGCGCTCGCCGCGCCTGGAACGCGGCTTTCAGTCGTGGTCCGCGGCCGCGCCCAGGCCGCAACCACGACCGCGCTCCCCTTCGTTCCCCACCGCTATTTCCGCAAACCCGCCTGAGGCCATGAAATGACCATCCGCTTCACCAAGGACCACGAATACATCCGTGTCGAAGGAGCCTCGGCCGTCGTCGGCATCACCAACTACGCCCAGGAGCAGCTGGGCGACATCGTGTTCATCGAGCTGCCCGCGGTCGGCAAGGTGCTCAAGCAGGGCGACGAAGCGGCTGTCGTCGAATCCGTGAAAGCCGCTTCCGAAATCTACGCCCCGGCCTCCGGAACCGTGACCGAAGTCAATGAGCAGCTGAGCGGCGACCCGGCGCTGGTCAATGCCGACAGCGAAGGCGCGGGCTGGATGTTCAAGATGACCCTCGCCGCGCCCGCCGAAATCGATGCGCTGCTCGATGAGGGCGCCTACGCCGAGATTTCGAAATAACCCCATGCGTTACCTGCCCCACACCGAAGCCGAGCGCGCCGAAATGCTGGCGACGATCGGCGTTGACGACATAGCCGCCCTGTTCGCCTCGGTCCCCGCCGGCGCGCGGCTCGAGCGGCCCATCGACCTGCCGTCGCATGCCCCCGAATTCGTCGTCGAAGCCCACATGCGGGCCCTGGCCAACAAGAACCGCGCCGCGTCGGACGGACCCTTCTTCGTTGGCGCCGGGGCCTACCGGCATCATGTGCCCGCAACCGTCGATCACCTGATCCAGCGCTCGGAATGGCTTACGGCCTACACCCCGTATCAGCCGGAGGTGTCGCAGGGCACGCTGCAGATGCTGTTCGAATTCCAGACCCAGGTTGCGCACCTCACGGGCATGGAGGTCGCCAACGCCTCCATGTACGATGGCTCGACCGCGACGGCCGAGGCCGTGCTGATGGCGCGCCGGCTCACGCGCCGCAACCGCGTCGTCCTCTCCTCGGGGCTCCACCCGCACTATCGCGACGTCGTGCGCACCTATGTTGGCGATGGCCCCGATCTCGTCATCATTCCGCACAGCCAGGCTGGCTCGCTGCCGCTGACCATCGACGACCAGACGGCCGCGATCGTCGTCCAGACGCCCGACTTCTACGGCTCCTTGCGCAATGTCGAGGAACTGGCCGACATCGCCCACGACGCCGGTGCCCTGCTGATCGTCGTCATCACCGAAATCGTTTCGCTCGGGCTCCTCGAAGCGCCGGGGGCGCTCGGCGCCGATATCGTCGTGGCGGAGGGACAGTCGCTGGGCAATGCCCTCAGTTTCGGTGGCCCCTATGTGGGGCTCATGGCGAC
>DASZTU010000059.1:0-1777 GCA_035547975.1 Devosiaceae bacterium
GAGCACATTTGCCGCGTTCCCGCCCATGTTGATATCTCCCGCCGGTCCGGCAATGGACAATCATGGCGTCACTTGCTAGGCAATCCCGACTTTTTTCCCGCCCGGTCCGCCCATGCCTGAACTGCTGCTCGAGCTGTTTTCCGAAGAAATTCCCGCGCGCTTCCAGCGTCGCGCCGCCGAAGATCTGAAGAAGGCCGTAACCGATGGTCTGGTCGCGGCGGGTTTGCTCTATGAAGGCGCCCGCGTCGTGGCAACGCCGCGCCGCCTGGGCCTCACCGTCACCGGCCTGCCGATTGCCTCCCCCGATACGAAGGAAGACAAGCGCGGGCCGCGCGTCGGCGCGCCGCAGGCGGCGATCGACGGCTTCCTCAAATCCGCGGGGCTTGCCTCGATCGAGGAGGCCCGGATCGAAGCGGATCCGAAGAAGGGCGATTTCTACATCGCCCATATCGAGCGGAAGGGCTCGCCCACCAAGGATATCCTGGCAACGCTGCTGCCGAAGGTGATCGCCGAATTCCCCTGGCCGAAATCCATGCGCTGGGGCCATGGCCGCATGCAGTGGGTCCGCCCGATCCGCTCGATCACCGCCCTCTTCGGGGGCGAAAACGAGGAGCCGGAGATCGTCCCTTTCGCGGTCGAGGGGCTGGCTGCCGGCCGCACGACCTACGGCCATCGCTTCCTCGCGCCGGACGCGATTACCGTGCGGCGGTTCGAGGATTATGCAGCGGCCCTCGAGCGCGCCAAGGTCGTGCTCGATATCGACCGGCGGCGCGAGATCATCCGCACCGATGCCGAGCACCTCGCCTTCGCGCAGGGCCTGACGGTGATTCAGGACGAAGGGCTGCTTGAGGAGGTCGCCGGCCTCGTCGAATGGCCGGTGGTCATGATGGGCAGCTTCGAAGAGAGCTTCCTCGCCGTTCCCGAGGAAGTCATTATCGCGACCATCCGCGCGAACCAGAAGTGCTTTTGCCTTCGCGACGGCACGGGCAAGCTCGCCAACCGCTTCATCCTCGTCGCCAACACCATTGCCGAGGACGGCGGGGCGACGATCGTCGCGGGGAACGAGCGGGTCATCCGCGCGCGGCTGTCGGATGCGCGGTTCTTCTACCAGCATGATCTGGCGATCCCGCTCGAGAACGGCCTCCCCAAGCTCAACGACATGGTGTTCCACGCCAAGCTCGGCACCCAGCTCGAGCGGGTGAAGCGCATCGTCCAGCTGGCGGCCGACATCGCCCCGCGGATCGGGGCGGACTCCCCGCAGGCCAAGCGCGCCGCCATGCTCGCCAAGGCCGATCTCGTGACCGAAATGGTCGGCGAGTTCCCCGAACTGCAGGGCCTGATGGGCCGCTACTACGCCTTGGCGCAGAACGAGCCGCCGCCGGTTGCCGAAGCGATCGCCGAGCACTACCGGCCCCTGGGGCCCACCGATCGCGTGCCGACGGCCCCGGTTTCGGTCGCGGTTGCTCTCGCCGACAAGCTCGACCTGCTCACCGGTTTCTGGGCCATCGACGAAAAGCCGACGGGCTCCCGCGATCCCTTCGCGCTGCGCCGGGCGGCGCTCGGCGTCATCCGCATCATCGCCGACAACAAGGTGCGCATGCCGCTCCTGCCCGAGTTCGAGCGGCAGATGATCCGCCTCATCGGGGCCGATCCGAGCCAGCCCGAACTCAAGGCGCTGAACGCCGAGGGACCGGAAAAGCGGGCCCTCGAGCTCCTGGGCTTCTTCCACGAACGTCTCAAGGTGTGGCTGCGCGAGGCCGGCGCGCGGCACGACCTC
>DASZTU010000060.1:0-2191 GCA_035547975.1 Devosiaceae bacterium
CTGCCCCTGCAGAAGGACGATTGAGCATGGACACGCCCGTCGAGGTGAAGCCGGCAACCCTCGAGCCGACCGCAAAGGGCGCCGACCTCGAGCAGCCCGATCCCTGCGCCATCGTCATCTTCGGCGCCGGCGGCGATCTCACCAAGCGCCTCGTGGCCCCCGCCCTCTATAATCTCAGCCGCACCAACAAGCTGCCTGAGGATTTCGCCGTCATCGGCGTCGACCTCGCCCCCGGCAACACGGAGGGGTGGGTCAAGAACCTCAGGGCCATGCTACAAAGCTTCGTCGGTTCCTCGACCGCCGAGCTGTCGATCGGCGAGATCGACGAAAAGGCCTGGAACTGGCTCGCCGAACGCATGAGCTACATGCAGGGCGACCTGACCAAACCCGGCCTCTATGCCGAAATCGAGACGGCGCTCGAGGAGGTCGAGGAGGAGTACCACACCAAAGGCAATGTCATCTTCTACCTCGCGGTGGCGGATCGCTTCTTCGGCACGGTCGTCGAGCAGCTCGGCAAGTCGGGGCTCGCCAACGAGGACGAGGACGGCGACGGGCAGCGCAATTTCTGGCGGCGCGTCGTCATCGAAAAGCCGTTCGGCCACGACCTTCCCTCGGCCCGCGAGCTCAACCACCAGATCCTCCGGGTGCTCAACGAGGACCAGATCTTTCGCATCGACCACTTCCTCGGCAAGGACGCGGTGCAGTCGATCATGGCGTTTCGCTTCGGCAATGGCCTCTTCGAGCCGATCTGGAACCGCGACCGCATCGACCACGTGCAGATCACGGCTGCCGAGACGGTGGGCGTCGAACTGCGTGGCAAGTTCTACGATGCGACCGGCGCGCTGCGCGACATGGTGCCCAACCACCTGTTCTCGCTGCTCGCCATGGTCGCGATCGAGCCGCCGGTGAGTTTCGAGGCGCAGGCGATCCGCGACAAGAAATGTGAACTCTACCGGGCCATCAAGGCCGTGGATCCCAAGCGCGCGGTGCGCGGTCAGTACGGGCCGGGGACGGTGCTGGGCAAGCGCAAGGTCGCCTACCGCGACGAGCCAAATGTGGCCCCCGATTCCAACACCGAGACGTTCGTCGCGCTCGAGGTGAACGTCGACAACTGGCGCTGGGCGGGCGTGCCGTTCTTCCTCAGGACCGGCAAGCACATGTCGATGCGCGAAACCGAGATCGCCATCCGGTTCAAGGCTCCCCCTTATGCCGCCTTCCAGAACACCCCCGTCGCCAGCCTGCCGCCGAACTGGCTGGTGCTGCGCATCGCCCCCGACGACGGCATTTCGCTGCAGTTCGAGGTGAAACGCCGCGGCGCCGAGATGGAATTGGCTGCCGTGAAGATGGATTTCCGCTACGACGACTATTTCCCGAAGATGCCCAATGTCGGCTACGAAACGCTGATCCACGATATCATGCAGGGCGACCAGACGCTGTTCATGCGCGCCGACATGGTGGAGGAGGCCTGGCGGATCGTCGAACCGGTGCTCACGGCCTGGGGCTCGACGAAGGCCTCCTTTCCCAACTACGAGTCGGGAACCGACGGGCCGGCCGAGGCGGATGATCTCATCTCGAGCGGCTCCGACCGGCACTGGCGGACCGTGGGGGCGGACCTGAAGAAGAAGGGGGCGGGGGGAAACACATGACGCCGCGAGTCAGGGAAATCCTGAGCTGGTACGGGGCAGACAATCCCGGGACCTTGACCAATCTCGCCCGGCTGCTCAACCACGGCCGACTGGGCGGCACCGGCAAGTTCGTCATCCTGCCGGTCGACCAGGGATTCGAACACGGGCCAGCGCGGTCCTTCGCGCCCAACCCGCCCGCCTACGATCCGCGCTACCATTTCGAGCTCGCGATCGAGGCGGGGTGCAACGCCTATGCCGCCCCGCTCGGCTTCCTCGAGGCGGCGGCGCGCGACTATGCCGGGGAAATCCCGCTGATCCTCAAGCTCAACAGTTCGGATGTGCTGTCGGCCGAGCGTGACCCGACCGAAGCGATGACCGCGGGCGTCGAAGATGCCCTGCGGCTCGGCTGTTCGGCGATCGGCTTCACCATCTATCCGGGCTCCGCGCACCAGTTCGAGATGTACCAGCAGATCCGCGTGCTCGGCGAGGAAGCCAAGCGGTGCGGCCTCGCGGTGGTAATCTGGAGCTACCCGCGCGGTTCGGCCATCTCCAAGGAGGGCGAGACG
>DASZTU010000061.1:0-1610 GCA_035547975.1 Devosiaceae bacterium
CGCCCAGGCCGGCCGGCCCGGGGCGATCACGATCGCGACCAACATGGCGGGCCGCGGCACCGACATCCAGCTCGGCGGCAATCTCGACATGCGCATTGCCGACGAGGCGGCGGGCCTCGAGGGCGAGGAGCGGGCCAAGAAGATCGCCCAGATCAAGGCCGAGGTCGCCGAAGAGAAGCGCCGCGCGCTGGAAGCCGGCGGCCTGATGGTCTTGGGTACGGAGCGGCACGAAAGCCGCCGCATCGACAACCAGCTGCGCGGCCGCTCGGGCCGCCAGGGCGACCCTGGCCACTCGAAGTTCTTCCTGTCGCTGCAGGACGATCTGATGAAGATCTTCCCCGTCGACAGCATGGATTCCATGCTGTCGAAGCTCGGCCTCCAGGAAGGCGAGTCGATCACCCATCCCTGGGTCACCAAGGCGATCGAGCGCGCCCAGGCCAAGGTCGAGGCGCGCAACTTCGACATCCGCAAGAACATCTTGAAGTTCGACGACGTGATGAACGATCAGCGCAAGGTGATCTTCGAGCAGCGTCTCGAGCTCATGGACGAGGAGGACGTCTCCGAGACGATCGTCGGCATGCGCCACGATGTGGTGGATGCCCTCGTGAGCAAGGCCATCCCGGAGCGCTCCTATCCCGAGCAGTGGAACACCGAACTGCTGGAGGAAGCCCTCAAGGCGACGCTCGGGGTCGACGCCCCCGTGCACGAGTGGGCGCATGAGGAGGGTATCGACCTCGAGCAGGTGCGCGAGCGCCTGATCGCCGCGGCCGACGAGCGGGCGGAGGCCCGCGAGGCCGAGCTCCTCAAGCGCTTCGAGGAAGCGGGCCAGCCCAACCCGACCGTGATGCGCCAGATCGAGAAGT
This sequence comes from Devosiaceae bacterium, assembly GCA_035547975.1. Taxonomy (GTDB): domain Bacteria; phylum Pseudomonadota; class Alphaproteobacteria; order Rhizobiales; family Devosiaceae; genus DASZTU01. The sequence goes on from DASZTU010000061.1 coordinate 864, forward strand.
CGATCCTGCTGCAGTCGATCGACAATCTCTGGCGCGAGCACCTCGTCACCCTCGATCACCTGTCGAAGGTTGTGGGCTGGCGCGGCATGGCGCAGCGCGATCCGCTCAACGAGTACAAGCAGGAAGCCTACGAGCTCTTCCAGAAGCTCCTCGCCGACCTGCGCGAGGTGGTGACGCGGCAGCTGAGCTTCGTCGACGTGCAGTTCCGCCGGCCGGAGCCGCCGCCCGAACTGGCGCTGAGCGAGATCCATCTCGACCCGCAGAGCGGGCAGAACGAAATCCCCGACACGTTCAACGGCATTCTGGGCGCTGGTCCCACGGGCTCCGCGCTGGCGGAAGCCAGCGCCGGGCTTCTCGGCGGAGCCGTGGGTGGCGCCTCGGCGGCCTTTGCGGGCCAGGCGGCGGCGGCCGAGCCGGAACTCGCCCCGATCGACCCAAAACTCCTGGTGGGGGTGTCGCGCAACGCCCCCTGCCCCTGCGGCTCAGGGAAGAAGTTCAAGCACTGCCACGGGGCGTTCTAGAAGCCCTGCGGGGCACCCTGCCCCGACCGACATCGAAAGGGCCGCTCTCCGGGCGGCCCTTTTCTTTTGGAACGTCACTGCAACAGCCGCCCGGCGCTCAGCCGAGGCACCCGCTGCCTCACGTCCGCTGCGCCGGGGCGTGCATCGGCACGACGATCGGGGTGACGACGGGTGTTGGCGCAACGCTTCCCCCCGCGGCCTTGATGGCCGCGATGAACGCCGCCTC
>DASZTU010000062.1:0-13822 GCA_035547975.1 Devosiaceae bacterium
CTGCCGCAGTTCAACACGCCGGACCCCCGCTTCGGCATGAGCGACATTTCGCCCGCCATCATTCCCTTCGCCGCCAATATCGGCGGTACCTGTCTCGGTGGCTATGCCACGGGTTATCCGACGCCCGATCGGGTCATCGCCCTCGACATGGCCGGCATGGAATGCAGCGCCGCGGCGATCGCGCGCCAGCTGGCGGCGACCTATCCGCTCAAGGAAGCGATGCAGGCGAAACCCTCGCCCAAAAGCGCCGCCGGCAAGCCCGTGCTCGGCGAACCCAAGAGCGCGGCGCCCGACACCTCGTTCAGGGGCCCCACCGCCGTTGCCGCGCCCGGTTCGGACGTCGACCGCGTGGGGCAACAGATTCTCTCGGCGGTGGCCGGCCGCAGCGCGCAGCAGGCACTCGACGGCGGCGCCCCGAAGGACAATCCGTTCGAACTCGATGCCGACCCGCTGCTGCTCGCAGCCAGGGTCTATTTCATCGCCGATGCTGGCGACGGACACCCCCTCGAGCCGAGTGAACTGTCGATTTTTCCGGACTACGTCACGCCCGGCGCAAAGTTCACGCCGAGCGACAAGACGCCGCCGATCATGCCCTTCGCCTTCAACCGGGGCGGCGTCTGCTTCGGCGGCTATGTGACGGGCTACCCCGTGCCGGACAAGGTTTTCGCGCTCGACATGCACGGGCGCACCTGCAGCGCCCGGACGGTCGATGAGGTGATGGCGGTGGAATATGCCAGCCGTGCCGGGAGGGACGCCGGCAGTCCCGTGCCGTCCGGTGGTCCGGCAGCGGGCCAGCCGGCCGGCGCCTCAGCCGCCGGCGCCACGGACGAGACCGTCTTCGACGGGGTGACGGCCACGGACCACGATCTCGAACGGATCGCCTACGGAGCCTATGCCGGTGCCTACAACCAGGCCCTCAAGCACGGCAACTTCTTCAGCAGCGGCGATCTCAACTATGCCGCGCTGCGCTCGGCGATGCGCAACGCGCTCGAGAAGGAAGGCTATGGCGCGGCGAATGTCGAAACGAGCCCCGCGGCGAGCGTTGCCGCGGCCAAGGCGTGTGCGACGGACGGCAGGATCGGGGTGCGGGTCGCGTTCAACAGCAACGGCATCGGCATTTCGGTCGTGGCGGTTTCGGCAAAGCGCCTTTCGGCCTACGAGTATTTTCCGGAGCAGGGGTCCGATCTCGTGATCACGCACGCCGCCGATTGCCTCGGGCCGGGCAGCGCCGCGGTGCCGACCGGCGAGGGCGGCTCAAGCGACACGCGGGCCCGCTGACGACCTCACATACCGATTTTGTTGCCGATGGACGTGATCGACTGCCTCGACCTCTGGTCGGAGACAGAGGGTGGGAAAGCCGCCCTCATCAACCATTCCGAAAACCACACATTTCTGGTTGAGGGCCGCGACGGTCTTCGGACGGTGCTGCGCGTGCACCGGCCCGGCTATCAATCCGAAGCGACGGTCGGCAGCGAGCTCGAATGGGTCGAGGCGCTTCGCGCCGAGGGCCGCCTGCCGGTGCCGCGGCCGCTGCCAGGCCGGAACGGGCGGCTGGTGCAGCGGATCGCCGTGCCGGCGGGCGACAGCACCCTCGGCGTGCTGTTCGCGCATGAGCCGGGGGTCGAGCCACGTCCCGAAGACGACCTCGCCGGGCTTTTTGAAACGCTCGGGCGGTTCGCCGCGCTCGCGCACGACCAGGCCGCCCGCTTCCGTCCGTCGCCCGGTTTTACGCGGCAGGTCTGGACGGCGGCCTCGATCCTCGACGGGACGGGCCCCTGGGGCGACTGGCGCGCGGCGCCGGGGGTCGAAGGCCCAATCGCCGAAAACCTCGAGCGGCTCGCCCGGCGGCTCCACGCCGACCTTGCCGCCTATGGGCAGGGACCGGACCGGTTCGGCCTGATCCACGCGGACATGCGGCTCGCCAATCTCCTCGTCGAGGGCGAGCGGGTCACGCTGATCGACTTCGACGACTGCGGCTTCTGCTGGTTCATGTACGACTTTGCCGCGGCGATCTCGTTCTTCGAAGACAGCCCGCAGGTGCCGGAACTGCGCCGGCGCTGGCTCAAGGGGTACACGGCGGTGCGGCCCCTGGCGACGGCCGATATCGGCATCCTCGATACCATGATCCTGCTGCGGCGGATGGCGCTCCTCGCGTTCATCGGGTCGCATCGGGAGACCGACCTCGCGAAGGCCCACGCGCCGGACTTTGCCAGCCGTACGGCGGCGCTCGCCGGGCCCTATCTCGCCACGGGCTAGATGAGGGCGGTGCGCCGGTTCTCGCCCGCGGCGAGGCGGCCATAGCCGGTCGTCACGCCCCAGATCAGGCCGATGATCAGGTAGTAGTGGCGCCAGTGGTCGATGTCGATGATGCCGGCCTGGATCACCAGCGGCAGGTAGACCGCGAGCAGCGGGATGAGCATGCGCCGGTTGGGAGAGGGCCGTAGCAGCGCCCCAAAGCCCCGTCCCAGGGTCATCACGATCAGCACGTCCCAAATCAGCGCGCCGCCCCAGCCATAGACATGGAGGGTCGTCGCGAAGCTGTCGTGCGCCTCCTCGGGGATTTCGAGGTTGCGGAATTCGGCGGGACCAATTCCGAGCGGGTGCGAGAGGCCGAGGTCGAAGGCATAGCCCTGCCGCCCGAAGCGCCCCGTCGCGCCGCTGTCGTAGCTCTGCTCGACGGCCGCCCGCTCCTCGAACAGGGCGTTGACCGAAGGGATGCTCAGGAGCCCCAGGATCGCGGTTATGGCGAGCACGACCCCGGCCATGCCGAGGACGATCATGCGGATCTTGTCGCGTGCCGTCGCTTCGAAGATCATGACGAGGAGAAACAGCAGCACTCCGGAGCCGAGGAGGTTTCCCCAGGCGGCGCGGGAAAAGCTCACGAAGACGCCGATCAAGAGGATCATGACGACGCTGCCGTCGATCAGCACGACCCGCCATCCGCGCGCGAGAAGCAGCCGCTGCGCGGCGTAGATGGCCGGCAGGATGAGGAACGGCGCGAAGACGTTCGGGTCCTGGAAGAAGGCCTTGGCGCGGCTATAGCGCGTCAGGATGTCGTAGGCGCCCGGAATCAGGTGCAGATAGCCGAGGGTGCCCAGGATGGCCGAAAGCACGGCGATCGCCGTATAGGCGCGCATGATGCGCCGCATCCGCTCCTGCGGGGCCTCGGCCACGTAGCTCGCCGCAAAGAACGCGGTGAGCATGAGGAAGATGGTGGTCGCCTCGTAGATCAAGGCGTTGAGGGTGGGGGTGTAAGTGGCCTGGAACGCGGCGGCGAGCGCAAACGGGGTGAAGGCGGCCGCGAGCAGGAACAGCACGGCGGTCGGCCGATAAATCTTCAGCCCGGCGAACAGGGAGAGCGGCAGGACGATCGCGAACAGGAACTCGTAGGGGCTCGGCTCGATGATGACCATGCCGCCCATGAAGATCCAGAGCGAGACCGTGCGGTCGAGCCAGGTCTTGAGGCCCTTGGCGACATAGGCACGGCCTCGCGCCCGCTGCAGGGCAGCGAACTCCTCGCTGTAGATGGCAAGCGCCATTTGCTGCGCTAGTAGGCGTTTTCGCTGCGGGCCAGCAGCGACACGGGGGTCATCACGAGGATGTAGAGGTCGAGCAGCAGGCTCCAGTGCTCAATGTAGTAGAGGTCGTGGTTGACCCGCTGCATGATCTTGTCGAGCGTGTCGGTCTCGCCGCGCCAGCCGTGGATCTGGGCCCAGCCGGTAATGCCGGGCTTCACCCGGTGGCGCGCGAAATAGCCCTCGACCGCTTCGTAGTAGAGGACGTTCGCCGCCTTTGCCTGGAGGGCATGCGGGCGGGGCCCGACGATCGACAGCTGACCGAGCAGCACGTTGAAGAGCTGCGGCAGCTCGTCGATCGAGGTCTTGCGGATGAAGCGGCCGACCCGGGTGACGCGCGGATCGTCCTTGGTGACGAGCTTTGCCGCCGCGGCGTCCGCCTGGTTGACGTACATCGAGCGGAACTTGAAGACCTCGATGAGCTCGTTGTTGAACCCGTGCCGCTTCTGGCGAAACAGCACGGGGCCGGGGCTGTCGAGCTTGATGGCGATGGCCGTCGCGATCATCACCGGCGATAGGAGGATGATGGCAACGATTGCGACCACATGGTCGAACAGCCACTTGGCGACGAGGTTCCAGTCCGAGATCGGCCGGTCCGCGACGTCGAATACCGGCACGTCCCCGAGGTAGGAGTAGGCGCGAGAGGCGAGCCGGAGCTTGCTCATGTGGGCCGAGAGGCGGATGTCGACCGGCAGCACCCAGAGTTGCTTCAGCATCTCGAGGACGCGCTTTTCGGCCGAAAGCGGCATCGAGACGATGACGAGATCGACGCGCGTCTGGCGCGCAAACTCGACGAGCCCCGCGACCCGGCCGAGCTTGGGGATGCCGAGCACGGCGTCGGGCGACCGGGCGTCGATCCGGTCGTCGAACAGGCCGATGAGGTTGATGTCGTTGCCCGCGCCCCGGCGGATCAGGTCGATCAGCTCGGCGGCATCCTTGCCGCCACCGACGATCACGGCGCGGCGCTTGAGGCGCCCCTGCCGCGTCCACCGCCAGATCAGGCCCCGCAGCGCCAGGCGATAGGCGATGAGGGCGGCGCCGCCACCGATATACCAGCTGATGAGCCAGACGCGGCTGATCGAATCCGACGCCTTGAAGAGGAAGGCGAGAACCGAAGCCAGCAGGATGACCGCCGTCCAGGCCGCCAGCACGCGGCCGATCTGCGGCAGCAGCGTGCGGTACATGGCGATGCGGTGTGCGCGCGCGGCGTTCAGCAGGATATTGGCGATCAGCACGAGCCCGAGGATGGCCGGCGCGTAGAAGGCGATCTCGCCCTGCCGGTTGACATAGAGCTCGAAGATCGCAAAGCCGAGCGCCGCGAGCAGAACCGCCTCGAGTGCCTGCGCGACGCCGGTGATGACGGCGGCCGACATGGTCGGCTCGGCTGGCCCCGCGGCAACGGCCCGCAGGGCCGCCTCGCTCAGCAGCGGGGGCGGTGCTGCCGGCGGGACGCGCCCGGGCTGCGCCTGGAGCGCCTGTTTGGAATCGAGACGAAACATGATGCCGCAATACTTGCCCTATTGTCGGAGCGGCATCCTAGGAATTGGGCTGTGAAGATGGCGTGAAACGCCAACGTTAACAGTTGCTTGAAGCAACCCATCAAGTTTGCGCGATTGGCGTTTCGGCGGGTATCCCGCCCGGGCGGTCAGCCGCGGCGCGCCTCAAGGACCGTGCGGTAGAGCCCCTCGATCTGGTCGGTCATGTGGGCCACCGAAAAACGCGGGCGAATGAACTCGAGGCGCTCGCGCATCTCGCGCTGCGCGGCATCAGGATCGTCGAGCACGCGCTGCATGGCGCCGGCAAGCGCCGCGGCATCCGCCGGTGGAAGGAGGCTCCCTGCGGTCGGGCCAAAGATTTCGGCAATGCCGCCGACATCGGTCGCAATCACCGGCAGGCCGGCCGAGGCGGCCTCGAGGATCACATAGGGCAAGGACTCGGCGAGCGAGGGAACGACGAGGCAGCGGCCGCTGGCGAGCGCCTGGCGCGCGGGCTGGACGCCCGCAAGGTGAACCCGTTCCCCCAGTCCGAGACTCGCGAGCAGCGCGCGGGTCGCCTCGACGTCCGGGCCGCTGCCGGCCATGTGGAGCGTCGCCGGGCGGCCGCCGGGACCGGTGACCCTGGTCAGCGCCTCGAGCAGGAAGGGAATGCCCTTCACGCCGCGGAACTCACCGACATAGACGAAATCGCGGGCATCGGGCAGCGGCACGACCGGCTCGAACTCGGCCGGCGTCAGGCCGTTGTGGATCACCGGGGCGCGGCATTTTGGCTCCGCGATCATGCGGCCGAAGGTCGCCTGGGCGAATGCGCTTTCGAAGATCACCGCGTCGGTCTGGCTGAGGAGCATGCGCTCGAGCTGGCGGAAGAAGCGGCCGGTGTTGGAGTTCGGGCGAAAGTTGAGCACCCCGCCATGGAGGGTATAGAGCGCGACCCGGTTGCGGTTGCCCATGCGGGCGAGGCGGGCGTTGAGGCCACCCTTGGCCCCATGTCCATGCGCGATTTCGATCCCGAGCCGGTCGGCGAGGCGGCGCACCGCGATGGGCGTCGTGAAATCGGCCGGACCCAGCAAACGGGGCATCGGAAGCCGATGGACCCCGAGCGAGGCGAACTCGTCGAGCGCCGCGAGCCGCGCATCCGTCAGGCCATCGGCGGTCAGGCTGTCGGCGACGATCCCGATCGCGTGGCCGCGGGCGGCCAGCTCGCGCGTCAGGTCGTTGACGTGCCGGAAGAGCCCGCCGACAGGCGCCCGCAGGATCTGCAGGATGCGCAGAGGTTCGGTCATGGTGCGCCGGGCCGAGCGGCCGCTAGAGCCAGCGCTCGCTGACCACGATGACGTCGCCGGGTTCGATCGGGAAATCGAGGTCGGCCTTGGTCTTCATCATGTCCGCGCCGTGGCGGCGAAACACGGTGACGTGCGAGCGGTCGGCCGTGTCCTTGAAACCGCCGGCGGTCGAAATCGCCGCCCTGACCGTCATGCCGTAGACATAGGGGAACTGACCACTGGTCGTGATCTCGCCCTGGATGAAGAACGGCCGGTACTGGTCGACCTCCACCGCGACGTTCGGATTGCGCATGAAGCCGTTGGCGAGGGCGGCGGAGAGCCGCTTTGCGGCCATGTCGGTCGTCGCGCCCGCGACATGGACGGGGCCGACCAGCGGGAAGGAAATCGCGCCGGAATCGTCGATCTTATAGGTATTGGTCAGGTCCTTGTCGCCATAGACGGTGACGCGGACGACATCGCCCGTGTTGAGTTCATAGGGCCCGGTGGTGTCGACCCAATAGTTTTTGGGTGTGGTGGCACAGGCGGCCAGGGGCAACAGCATTACGAACATCAGGAGACGCAGCCAGCGCATGGCGAACCCGAAAAGCACTTGAGGACCTGGGGCGAGTGTCGCCGCGTATGGTTAACATTCCCCTTCGTGCCAGGCCGAATTCTCGCGAAATGCGGGGGGCTTAACGGATTGCTTACCACGCGCCCCCGATAAGTAAGGCGCGGGTTGCATAGGGTAGGGCCATGACCATCGACGCTTCAGCCGATGACGTGCGGATCGACATGGGAAGCCTGTGGCGGGCCATTCGGCGCCGGCTGCTTCGCATCATCCTCGTGACCGCAATCCTTTTGGCGGCAACGTTCGGCGTCCTGCAGTTCGTGCCCAAGAGTTACGAGTCGACGGCGAGCATTCTCGTCGAAGACCGCTCGACGCCCTACACCCGCCCGGCCAACGACAATTCCTCGAGCTCCTCCGCCGGATCGGCGGAAACGCTGACGTCGCTGATCTCGAGCCAGATCGAACTCATCAAGTCGCGCGATACGCTGCTTGCGGTCGTACGGACGCAGGGGCTCACCAAGGAGCCCGAGTTCAACGGCACGGCGAGCTCGCCCTTCGCCTTCCTCACCAAGTATTTCCACAAGGCGCCGGCCGTCGCCGCCAATCCGGAGGATGTGGCGGCCGATGCCCTCGCCCGGCAGATGATGGTGACCCGGCAGCGGGATTCGGCGATCATCAACGTCACGGTGAGCTCTGCCGACCCGGTCATGGCGGCCAAGCTGGCCAATGCCATCGCCCAGGCCGATGTGAGCCGGCGGGCCGGGCTCTCACTCTCCGATACGGCGGATGCTTCGCAATGGCTGGAGCAGCAGATCACGGCGCTACGGGCCCGGGTCGCCGACGCCGAGACCAAGGTCGCCAATTTCAAGGTCAACAACGACCTCTATACCGGCGCCAATTCGACGAGCCTGCTCGACCAGCAGATGACGGAGATCCTCAGCCAGATCACCGCCGCGCAGGCGCGGCAAACGACGGCGCAGTCGCGCGCCCGGCTGATCCGGGGGCTTCTCGCCGCAGGCCAGCCCATCGACGGCGTCGATGATGTGCGCAATTCCGTGACCATTCAGCAGTTGATGCAGCAGAAGGCGCAGCTCACGAGCCAGCGGGCGCAACTGCTGGCGACCCTCTTGCCGACGCACCCCTCGGTCCAGGCCGTCACGGCCCAGATCGTGGCGGTCGACAAGCAGATCAGCCTCGAAGGGACGCGCGTGGCCGATGCCCTCGAGGCCGAGGCCAAGATCGAGGACGCCTCCGTCAAGTCGCTGCAGCAGAACCTCGCCGATATCAAGGCCAAGGCGGGCGATGCGACCAAGCAGAGCGTGACGCTCGATGCGCTCGACCGGGAAGCCAAGGCGGACCGCGACCTGCTCGAAAGCTATATGACGCGCTACCGCGACGCGACGGCGCGCACGGATTCCAATGCTGCACTGCCCGACCTGCGCGTCGTGACCGTTGCTGTGCCCTCGACCTCGCCCGCCTCGCCGAAGACGCCGCTGATCCTCGGCGCGGTCGCCTTCGTGTCCCTCGTCCTCCAGATCGGCAGCATCCTCTTCGGCGAACTCTTGTCGGGCCGGGCGCTCGTCGAGCGCGAGCCGCGGGAGCCGGTCGCCCCGCTCGAGCCTGTTGCGCCGCTCGAGCCTGTTGCGGTGGCCATGGTCGAGGGCCCGCCGGTTTATCAGCCGCGTTTCCGCCGGACCGATCCGCCGCTCTATATGGCGGCGGAGCCGGGCCCCGCTCGCACTGCCACACGGAGGGGCGGATCGGCTGTTGCCGACGACGATGAGGAGGACGCCGCGCGCGGCCGGTCGGCGATGCAGGACGCACATTCCTCTGCCGAGGCGGAGGAGCGGGCTGTCGCCGAGATCGAGCGGGCCGTGGATGAGGGCGACCGGACGGATGACGCGAATGTCACGGGGTCCGACCTGATCCGCGAGCGGCGGGCCCGCAAGTCGGGAGGCCTCCGCGCCTGGTTCAGCCGCCGGGCCCGTGCCGTGGGCTCGAGCCTCAGGGCCTACGAGCCGCCGGGAGCGGAAGAGCCGGCGGATGCCTCGGCCGAGGCGAATGCCGAGACGTCCGAGGCGCTGGCGGATGCGGACGCGACCATTTCACCCGCTGCGGAGGACACGCCGCCGGCTGAGGTGGCGGCGCTCGCACACCCGGGTGCAGACGCCGAGCAACTGGCCAATCTCTCGGCCGATCTGATCCTTGGCCGGACCCGCATCCTCATGCTCGCCGCGCTCGATTCAAACGGCGACGCCATGGCCCTGGCCGATCGGCTGATCGAGGACGCGGTCAATCGGGGGCTCAGCGTCGCACGGGTCGATGCCGGGAGCGGCCAGCCTTCGAGCGAGCTCGGGGTAAGCGACCTGGCCGCGGGCACGGCGGAGTTCGGCGACGTCGTGCACAAGACCGCGCAGGAGGGATTGGCCGAGGTTTATTGGGGTCATCTGCCGACAATCGATCGCCGCTCGACCCGCCCGCTGACCCTCGTCGAGGCCCTGTCCGACATTTACGAGATCGTGGTGGTGGTGACGGGCCGCCTCGGCCTCGCCTCGAACCTGCCGGTGTTTGCGGGCCTGCCGTGCCGCCTCGTTCTGGTTTCGGCTGCGGCCGGCGACCCGGCCCGGCAGCAGGCGGCGGCAGCCGATGTGGCGAGCCTCGGCTACGACCGGGTCGAGTTCATCGTGGCACCGAGCTGGCAGGCGGAGGTCGCCTGACCCTGATGTCGGCCCGCTATACCGCGATCCGGGCCATGTTCGAGGCACTGGCCCTGAGCGGCGTCACCTCGATTATCCGCCGACGCTCGGCCTGCCGGGGGGTGATCTTCACGCTCCATCGCGTGCTGCCCGACCTTCCGGCCGATTTTTCCCCCAATGCCATCCTGCAGGTCCGTCCCGATTTCCTGCGGCAGGTGATCGAACGCGTCCGGCAGCTCGGCTTCGACACCGTCAGCCTCGACGAGGCGATCCGGCGCGTGGCCCAGGATCCCCCCGCGCGCCCGTTCGTCGTCTTCACCTTCGACGACGCCTACCGTGACAATCTGCGCTACGCGCTTCCCATTCTGCGCCACCTCGAGTGCCCGTTCACCCTCTACGTGCCCACGGCCCTGGTCGATGGGGTGGGGGAGGTCTGGTGGCAGGCGCTCGAAGACATCATCGCCAGGCAGCAGGGGCTCGCGGTTCAGGACGGCAACGACACCGAGTATTTTGACTGCAGGAGCCTCAAGCAGAAGCAGCACGCCTACGACGTCCTCTATTGGCGCATGCGGCGCATGCCGGAGCCCGATCGCGTGGCCCTGATACGCGAACTCGCCCGCCACTATGGCCTCGATCTCGAACGCCATTGCCGCGACCTGATCATGACCTGGGCCGAGCTCAGGACGTTTGCCCAGGACAGCCTCTGCACGATCGGCGCCCACACCGTGCACCACTACGAGCTCGCAAAGCTGCCGGCCGAGGAAGCGACCAGCGAAATCGGGGAGTCGTTGCGCATCCTCAAGGCGCAGTTCGGGGTGGCGCCGCGGCACCTCAGCTACCCCATCGGCAGCCCGGTCGCGGCGGGCCCGCGGGAATTTGCCATCAGCCGGCAACTGGGCCTCGCGTCCGCGGTCACCACCCGGCCGGGCGGGCTATACGCCAGTCACAGAAACCAGCTTCTGGCGCTGCCGCGCGTGTCGCTCAACGGCCTCTTCCAGTCGCGCCGCTATATAGATGTTTTCGCAACGGGCGCGGTATTTTCACATCTTCCCGGATAAGCCGGTTCATAAAGAATTAGCCATGCGGCAGGCTAGTTCATCACCCCTTCCGGCCCACGCAACCCCTTAACAACTTCTCCATCCTTCTTGTGCTCTGGTCCTTGGTCTGGCGGCTCCGTCTGCCGGGGCAACAAGCCAGTTTGGGGGAAGGGGGATGTTCGCCATCGTACGGAGGCGATTCTTGCGTGCGCTGCCTTTGGTGGTGGCCACCATTGTGGTCGCGATCGGCAGCTATTTCGTCGGGCTCTCGACAATTCGGGACCTACAGGCCTCCCGCGCAGAATTTTCCGCCAAGAGTTTTGCGAAATACCTCGTGCAGCAGGTCCCGGACCTGTCTGGGATCGTCGAGGGGGCGGTGACGACCGGAAGTCCGATCGACGCCCTCGAAACCATCCGGCCGGTCGGCAGCGTCTTCAAGTTCCGCCTCTATGATCTCGACGGCAACCTCCGGGTGGATTCATCGCCATTCGCGGCGAGCCATGTGGTCAACTCGCGCGATGCCTTCCAGGATCTGGCGGCGCAGGCGGTGGCGCATGATGGTGCGGTCCGCTTTGACCTCCACCGCGGCGATGGCCGTTTCCTGCCGGTCTACTACTCCGAAGTCCTCGTTCCCTTCCGCGCCGACAATCGGCTCATCGGCGTGCTCTCGGTGCTTTCCGACGAGAGCGAGACACTGCCCGATCTCTTCGCGCACTTCCGGTCGATCGCGACGCAGGTCGTCATCCTGATCCTGATTGCGTTCGGCGTTCCGGTCATCCTCTATGTGCGCAAGCTCATGCAGCTCGAACTGGCGCGGCGCCGCCTGCGCCACTCGAGCCAGCACGACGAGCTGACCGGCGCACTCAACCGCATGGGGTTCATGCGCCTCCTCACCGAGCAGATCGAGGCCGGCAACCGGCGGCACCTGTCGACGGCGGTGCACATCATCGACCTCGACCGCTTCAAGGACGTGAACGAGGCCGGCGGTCATCAGCTGGGCGACTGGGTGCTGCGCGAGACGGTCGACCGCATTCACCGGGTGATCGGCGCGCGCGAGCGGGTAGCGCGGCTCGGGGCTGATGAATTCGCCATCCTGAAACCCTTCCACCCAGCGGCCCCGCAGGCGGTTGCGGAACTCGGCAAGGACATCGCCGAGGCCCTGTCGGAGCCGTTCACGCACGACGGGCGGGTCATGCAGATCGGCGCGTCCGTCGGCTATGCCACTGCGCCGGCCGATGGGTTCACGCCCGACGAGCTGATGCGTGCGGCGGACGTGGCGCTCCACCACGCCAAGCTCCATGCGCGCGGCCGCGCCGTGCAGTTCAACCCCTCGATGGAAGCGGAACGGCAGAGCCGCCACCGTATCGAGCACTGCCTTAGACAGGCGCTCGCGGAGGACGGGTTCAATCTGCAGTTCCAGCCGGTCTTCGAGACGCGCAGCGGCCGGCTCCGCGGCTTCGAGGCGCTGCTGCGCCTCAACGACGAATTCGGCGTGCCGATTTCGCCGGCCGAGTTCATCCCGGTGGCCGAGGATGTCGGCCTCATCGACGACATCGGCATGTGGGTGCTGCGCGAGGCGTGCCGCATCGCCGCGCAGTGGCCGCAGGACCTCTTCGTCGCCGTCAACCTCTCCCCGGCGCAGTTCGTGCTGGGCGACATGGCGGGTCGGGTGCGCGACGCGCTCCAGCGCTCGGGGCTCAGGGCGGAGCGGCTCGAACTCGAGGTCACCGAGAGCCTGCTGATCACCGACACCGAGAACGTGCTGCGCGAGCTCAAGGCGATCAAGGCGCTCGGCCCGACCCTCGCCCTCGATGATTTCGGCACCGGCTATTCCTCGCTCGGCTATCTCTGGCGCTTCCCGTTCGACAAGCTGAAGGTCGACCGCTCCTTCATGTCCGACCTCACGGTCGCCGGCAGCCGCTCGCGCGAAATCCTCTCGACGATCATCGCTTTGGGGCGGGTGCTCAACCTGCGGATCACCGCCGAAGGGGTTGAGACGGAAGCCCAGGCGGCGGTTCTGCGGGAGCTCGATTGCGACCTCGTCCAGGGCTACCTGTTCGGTCGTCCGCAGGACACCCGGGACGTCGGCGCAACCATCCTCAGGGCATTCGGCGGGCGAGGGCAGGGCGCGACGGTCTCCCCCCTGGCGCCGCAGCGCGCGCTTGCGGGCAAGCGCTCGACCTGACGGCAAGTCTCCGCGGGCCGGGCGACCGGTACGGCGCCGAGCTAGGGTTCGCGCCCATCCGGCCGGACCATCCAGCGGATGATGAAGCCGACCGGGACGGCCCAGAGAAGCCCGGCAAGCGCGAAGTAGAGCAGCAGCAGCCACCCTGCGGCACCGGTCAGGAAAGCCGCATAGAGGTCGCTCGCCAGCCACGCATAGACGACCAGCACGACCAGCGTCGCGATGGTTCCCAAGAGCTTGCGGCGGCGTTGCGTCATCAATTCGTCCCGGTTGCGGCGTCATTGCCGGTTGTCACGACCGGCGGGTGCCGCTAACACGCCGGTGCGCATCCGGGTAGCACAACATGACGACAATCGGCATCGGGCAGAGCATTACGACGACGGTCGAGGCCGACCGGCTGCGTCCGGTGCGGCTCTGGCTCTACGTCATGGCGCTCCTCGTGCTGCTGATGGTGGCGGTGGGCGGCGTCACGCGCCTCACCGGATCGGGCCTCTCCATCACCAGCTGGGAGCCGATCTCGGGCGTCATTCCGCCGCTCAGCGACGCCGCCTGGCAGGCCGAGTTCGACCACTACAAGCAGATCCCGCAGTACAGCGTCGACAACCCCAACATGACGCTCGAGGGTTTTAAGGCGATCTTCTGGCCGGAGTGGGGGCACCGGCTCCTCGGCCGGCTGCTCGGCCTCGTGTTCGCGGTCCCGTTCGTCGTGTTCCTGGTGCAGCGGCGGTTCAGCTGGAAGCTGGCCGGGCCATTGGCGGTCATCTTCCTCGCCGGGGGCCTCCAGGGACTGATCGGCTGGTGGATGGTTTCGTCCGGCCTCGAGAACCTGACCTCGGTGTCGCAGTACCGGCTGGCGACGCATCTCACGGCCGCCCTGGTGCTCTTCCTGTCGCTGATCTGGGTGGGGCGGAGCCTCGAGCCGAGCGTGCGCGACCCCGCCGCCGCCCGCACGGCCCGGTGGCCGGTTGCGGTGCTCCTCGCCCTGGTCGTGCTGCAGATTGCG
>DASZTU010000063.1:0-10508 GCA_035547975.1 Devosiaceae bacterium
CTCGACAGGGGTCTGGCCATGGACGATCGTGACCTCGCCCGAAAAGCGGTGATTGAGAAACGGCGCCCTGATCCAGATCAGGTCCTCATCGTCCTGCGCGTCGAGCGGCACGCCCGGGCGGATGCCGGCATGGACGAACACGAAGCCCGGAACCGACAGCAGCGTCGGAAGCCCGCGCAGCAGCTCGAGGTGGCGCTCGGGAACCCGTGGCGCGAGCTCTTCGGCGAAGCGCTCGGGCACGACGCGCCAGCGGTGCGCCGGATCGGGGGGCATGCCGTAGGCGGCCGCCGTCTCGAGCCCGCCCCATTCGAGCCATTCGAGGTGATTGGGCGGATCGGTTAGGAAGTCGAGCAGCAGCTGCTCGTGATTGCCGATCAGGGCAAAGCGCCGGAAGCCCTGTGGCGCCGGTGACAGGATGTGGTCCAGGACGGCCGGCGGGCTCGGTCCGCGATCGATGTAGTCGCCGAGGGTGACGATCCACTTTTCGCCTTCGATCGCCGCGCCGTCGGCGACGATCTCGGCCTCGAGCTTGAGGAACTGCTCTAGGCAGCCGTGCACGTCCCCGATGGCGTAGATGGCCGCCGGCCAGCGATCGAAAACGAGGCGTGGACGGCGGCTGGCTGGCATCTCGGGCTCCGGTAGATGTCTTGGGGCTAGTCGGCTGCGCTGAAGGCGTCAAGCCTTGCGTCCACCCCACCGCCGCCCCGGGGCGCCCTTCCGTCCGGCCGGTGTCGCTCCTCAAGGATTGTGCTCTATATTTCGAGCCCTGAAAAAAAGCAGGCAGGGAGGGGAGGGATGATGCAGGTGCAACGGCGCGGCTTCGCGGCGGCCGCCGTCGCGACGATCGCTTTTCTGATGCCGGTGGCAGCCTGGGCCGCCTCGCCTGCACAGGACGTGCTGCGCGGCTGGTACGATATGGCGCTGCTCCTGACGCGCCACACGCCGACCTTCAGTCCCCCGGTGGCGAGCCGCGCCTACGGCTATATCGGGGTTGTGGCCTATGAGGCGGTGGCGTCCGGATCGACGAAGCTCCTGCCGCTCGCGGGCCAGCTCAACGGGTTGACCGCCGCACCCGCGAGAGAGGCCGGCGCGGCCTATGATGAAGCGGTGGTGCTCGACGCCGCGATGGCGGGCGTCATGGGCGCGCTGTTTTCCAACACGGGGCCTACCGGGCACCGGGCGATGGAGGCACTCGAGGCGAAGCTCCGGGCCGAGATCACCGAAGGTCTTGCGCCGGAAATCATCGCCCGCAGCGCCGGTTACGGCGAGGCGCTGGCGCGGCACGTCATCGCGTGGTCCGAGGGTGACGGCGGCGCGGTCGTCACCAACATGGGATTTCCGCTGCACTACACGCCCAAGCCCGGTCCCCAGTACTGGGTGCCGACGAGCACGATCGCGCAGCAGCAGGCGCCGCTACTCCCCGGCTGGGGCGGCAACCGCCCCTTCGCCATGCCGGAAGGGGCAAGCTGCGCGACCCCCGCGCCACCCGCCTACTCCGAGGACAAGACTTCGGAGTATTACCGGCAGGCGCAGGAGATCGACGACTTCGCCCGCCACATGACGCCCGAAATGCGGGCCATCGCGCGCTTCTGGGCCGATGACGCCATGCTCTCCGTCACCCCGCCGGGACACTGGCTTTCGATCGCGCTCAGCGTCATCGATCGCGAGGGGCTGCCCCTCGACAGGAGCGTCGATGCGCTCCTCCGCCTCGGCGTGGTCGAGGCCGATGCCTTCATCGGCTGCTGGCAGACCAAGTTCACCTACAACACCGTCCGGCCGGTCACCTACATCCGGAAAGTGATCGACCCCGGGTTCGAGACGCTGGTCACGACGCCGCCGTTTCCGGAATTTCCGAGCGGCCACAGCACGCTCTCGGCCGCGAGCGCCGCTGTTCTGACAAGCTTGTTCGGCGACGGTCACGCCTTCACCGACGATACGGACCAGGCGGACGGGCTGGCGCCGCGCCCGTTCCCGAGCTTCAACGCGGCGGCTGATGAAGCCGGGATATCGCGCATGTACGCGGGGATTCACTATCGCGCAGCGGTCGAGCTCGGGGCGGCGCAGGGGCGATGCATCGCGGCCTACGCCATTGCCCTGAGGACGTGGAAGTGACCATGCGATCGTTGCTTATTCCGCTGTTCGCATCCCTGGTCGCCATCACCGGCGCGGCCTCTCCGGCGGTGGCGGCGGACGAGCCGGCCGTCCCGACTTTCGTCGACGAAACGGCGTCATCGGGCGTCCACAGCATCTACGCGGGTGACTGGCAGTACATGGTGGGCGGCGGCGTTGCGACCTTCGACTGCAACGGCGACGGCTTCCCCGACATGCTGCTCGCGGGCGGGGAGGGGAAGGCCAGCTTCTACCGGAACACGAGCGAACGCGGCGGCCCCCTGCATTTCATTGAGCAAAAGAGCGGCCTCGAACTGGAGCAGGTCACCGGCGCCTATCCGCTCGATATCGATGGCGACGGCATCACCGACATCGCGCTCCTCAGGGTGGGGGAGGCCGTGCTGATGAAGGGGCTCGGCGCCTGCCGGTTCGAGCGGGCCAACGAAGCGTGGGGGTTCGACGGGGGCGATGCCTGGTGGACCGCCTTCTCCGCGACCTGGGAGCACGGCGGCACCTGGCCGACGCTGGCGCTCGGCAGCTACATCGATCGCCGGCAGGAAATCGAACCCTGGGGCCATTGCACCGACAACTGGCTGCTCCGGCCCAAGACGACAGGCGCCGGCTCGACGGGCGCCGGCTTTGCGTCGCCGATCCCGCTCAAGCCCAGTTATTGCGCGCTCTCGATGCTGTTCTCCGACTGGAACCGGTCGGGCACGCCCAGCCTGAGGGTCGCCAACGACCGCGAGTATTATCGCGGCGGGCAGGAGCAGCTCTGGCGGCTCGAGCCCGGCAAGCCGCCCGCCCTCTACACGGCGGCCGAGGGCTGGAAGCCCCTCAAGATCTGGGGGATGGGCATCGCCAGCCATGATCTCAACGGCGACGGCTACCCGGACTATTTCATCACCAGCATGGCCGACAACAAGCTGCAGACGCTCGTCGCGCCGTCGGGGGACGCGGTGGCGCCGTCCTACAAGGATGTGGCCTTCGCGCGGGGCGTAACGGCGCAGCAGCCCTACGACGGCGGTGACGTCCGGCCGTCGACCGCCTGGCACACGCAGTTCGAGGACGTCAACAACGATGGGCTGGTCGACCTCTTCATCGCCAAGGGCAATGTCGACCAGATGCCCGACTTTGCCGCCCGGGACCCGAACAACCTGCTGCTGCAGGGCAAGGACGGGCGCTTCACCGAGGTCGGCGGGCAGGCCGGCATCGACAACAACGGCGTGTCACGTGGCGCGGCGCTCGTCGACTTCAACCTCGACGGGCAACTCGATCTCGTCGTGGTCAACCGTCGCACCGACGCGCAACTCTGGCGCAACACCACCAAGAGCCCCAACCATTGGGCCGAGTTCCGGCTCGAGGAGCCCGGCGCAAACCGCGACGCGATCGGCTCCTGGATCGAGGTTCGGACGGGCGCCGCCGTCATGCGGCGGGAGATCACCGTGGGCGGCGGTCACGCGAGCGGCCAGAGCGGCTGGTGGCACTTCGGCCTCGGCGATGCGGACAAAGCGGAGGTTCGGGTGATCTGGCCGGATGGGCGGGCGGGGGACTGGTCGCCGATCGGCGCCGACGCCTTCTACGTGCTCGCCCCGGACGGA
The DNA here is from genome assembly GCA_035547975.1 of Devosiaceae bacterium. Lineage (GTDB taxonomy): Bacteria > Pseudomonadota > Alphaproteobacteria > Rhizobiales > Devosiaceae > DASZTU01. The sequence goes on from DASZTU010000063.1 coordinate 3,708, forward strand.
GCGCCTCAGGCCTGGACGCCGGGCTGAGCTAGAGGCGCGTGCCGGCCCCGAGGCCGGCGAAATAGCTTTGGTCGAGCTCGGAGAGGGTTGCCAGCAGCATGCCCTGGAAGATCGGCTCGCGCTCGTCGTGATGGACGGTGATCGGCGGGGGCGAGTTGATCCGGCACACCAGCGATGTGCCGAGCGCGGCCTCGATCTCGGCGCGCATCAGGTCGAAGGCGCTGGCGCCCGGCCCGATGATGATGACGTGGTGGGGCGGGGAGATGGTCATGACGCGGGCGAGGCCATAGCCGATCGCCCGGCCGGCCACGTTGAAGGCGTGCACGACGTTGCGCCTGCCGCTCTGCCCGAGCCGCACGAGTTCCTGGAAGGCGGCGGGCGGTACCGCTGCCGCGGGGGGGGCCTGGTCGGGTACGCCATAGGCGGTGCGCAGGACCGCGTAGTCGGCGGCATAGGCCTCGATGCAGCCGCGCATGCCGCACCGGCAGCGGGCGCCATCCGGCAGGTGGTTCATGTGCCCGAATTCGGTCGCTCCGCCCTCGCCGAGGGCGTTGACCCGGCCGGGGAGGCTCATCCCCATGGCGACGGTCGAGCCGATGAAGATCGTCGCAATCGAGAGGTCGCGCAGTTCCGGATAGAGGAGCCGCGCGCCTTCGGCGAGGAGGCGCCCCCGCTTGGTCAGCGTCACCTCGCAGCCGAGCGCGGCCCGCAGCGGGGCGACGATGCTTTCGCCCGCAATGTGCGCGATGGGCGACCATTTGAGGCGGTCGCCGGTCGGATCGAGGATGCCCTGGGCGGAGATGGCGATCCGCCGTAGCGTCCCCTCCGCCTCGGGATTGCGCTGGCGCAGGCGGTCGAGTTGCTCGCGCAGGAACACGGCCGGGCGCGTTTCGTGAAAGAGGGTAGGGGTGACGCTCCGCTCGATCCGGTCGACGAGCGTCCCCGCATAGTCGACCAGCGAGAACCGGGCCTGGTTGACGTCGAGCTCGACGATGATCGCGTGGCAGGCCCGGCGGTTGAACGAGACGCGCACCGCGGGGCGGCCCCGTGCCCCCGGCTCGGCAACTTCCCCCTCGTCGACGAGCACGTGCTGGTTGATGAGCTCGTTGCCGATGGCGGAAATCGAGGCGTGGCTGAGGCCGGTCGTGCTTGCGAGGCGCGTGCGCGACATCGGCCCGTCTCGCCTCAGGGTTGCGAGCACGAGGCTTCGGTTCTGCCGGCGAACCAGGTCCGCGGCCGCAACGCCACGCGCCAACTTACGTCTCCGTCCGCTCGGCGGCGCGTTTCAGGATGGCCGCCGCATGGTGGTCGCGAATGACGTTGACACAGCTCCAAAGCGCGTGCCAATCTTTTTTTCGAGCAGTGAAGAAAATGCTCGGCGACGGGTGGCCCGCCTGGTTTCGGCGCCTCGTTTTCATCGGCGGATTTTGCCGCCACGGGAGGGAAATCATGAAGAAGCTTGCAGCGGCCCTCATGGGTGCGGCCGCTTTGTTCACCATTGGTCAGGCCTGGGCGGCCGATCTGGTGGTCGGCGTGTCCTGGAACAATTTCCAGGAAGAGCGCTGGAAGACCGACGAAGCGGCCATCAAGAAGGTGCTCGACGCGGCCGGCGTGAAATACATCTCCACCGACGCGCAATCCTCGGCCAGCAAGCAGCTGACCGACATCGAGAACCTGATTTCCCAGGGTGCCAACGCGCTGATCGTGCTGGCCCAGGACAGCGACGCCATCCAGCCGGCGGTGCAGAAGGCCCTCGACGAGGGCATTCCGGTCATCGGCTACGACCGGCTGATCGAAAACCCGAAAGCCTTCTACATCACCTTCGACAACAAGCAGGTCGGTGTCCTCGAGGCCCAGCCGGTGTTCAAGCTGGTGCCGAAGGGGAACTACGTGTTCATCAAGGGCAACTCGGCTGATCCCAACGCCGACTTCGTGCGCTCGGGCCAGGAAGAAGTCGTGGGCGCCGCCGTCAAGGCCGGCGACATCAAGAATGTCGGCGAGACCTACACCGACAACTGGGACCCGGCGAACGCCCAGAAGGAGATGGAGCAGTTCCTGACCAAGAACAACAACCAGGTCGACGCCGTTCTGTCCGAGAATGACGGCATGGCCGGCGGCGTCGTCGCCGCGCTCGCCGCGCAGGGCCTCGCCGGCAAGGTGCCGGTGTCGGGGCAGGACGGCGATCACGCCGCCCTCAACCGCATCGCCCTCGGCACCCAGACCGTGTCGGTCTGGAAGGACGCCCGCGAGCTCGGCAAGACCGCGGGTGAAGTGGCCATCCAGCTGGCCAAGGGCACCCCGATCGACAAGATCGACGGCGCCGTGGTCTTCGACGGCGGCCCGAAGAAGGTGCCGATGCACTCCCTGTTCCTCAAGCCGATCCCGATCACGGCCGATAACCTCAACGTGGTGATCGACGCCGGCTGGATCACCAAGGCCGAGGTCTGCCAGGGCGTCCCGGCGGGCAAGGTCGCCGTCTGCGGCTGAGACTGAGGCGTAACGAACAACGGAATGCCGCGGCCCGCGCCGCGGCATTCCCGCAAACTGGCGCGATCCGGGAGCCGACCGGCCGCTGATTCCCCCGGGAGGACAACGAGTATGGCCGATCAGAACACGGTCGCGGCCGTAGCCCGAAGCGAGGACCGGGGCGGCAACATCTGGCAGCGCTTCCTCGCGGCGACCGAACTCGACGTTCGCCTGATCGGCATGATCGGCGCGCTGATCGTCGTCTGGGTCGGCTTCCACATCCTCTCCGACGGCCTCTTCCTCACGCCGCGCAACCTCTGGAACCTCTCGGTCCAGTCCTCCGAAGTGGCGGTGATGGCGACCGGCATGGTGCTCGTCATCGTCACCCGCAACATCGATCTCTCGGTCGGCTCGATCGTCGGCTTCGTCGGCATGATCATGGGCAAGATCCAGGTGGAGATGCTGCCCCAGTATCTGGGGTTCGGCCACCCGACGATCTGGATCATCGCCCTCATCGCGGGCCTCCTCCTCGGCGCCGCGATCGGCGCCCTCCAGGGGGTCGTCATCGCCTACCTCGAAGTGCCCTCGTTCATCGTGACGCTGGGCGGCTATCTCGTCTGGCGCGGCGCCGCCTGGTGGGTGGCGTCCGGCCGGACCCTCGCACCGATGGACACGACTTTCCAGCTGATGGGCGGTGGGGCGCTCGGCTCGATCGGGGCATTCTGGAGTTGGGTGCTCTGCTTCTTCATATGCGTCGGGATCGGCCTGATGATCCTCTCGGGACGCCGGCAGCGGCGGCGGTTCAATTTCCCCCTGCGGCCGGTCTGGGCGGAGGCGCTGCTCGTCGCGCTCGGCTGCGTGGTGACGATCGGCGCGGTCTGGGTCGCCAATTCCTACCCCTGGCCCAAGGGCGTCGCCGACGACTGGGCAAAGGCCCACGGCATCGCCGTTCCACCCGAGGGGCTGTTCATTTCGACCGGGGTGGCCATTCCCGTGCTGATCGCGCTCGGCGCGGGACTTGTCGTCACCTTCATCGCCAATCGCACCCGGTTCGGGCGCTACGTCTATGCCATCGGCGGCAACCCGGAGGCGGCCGAGCTCGCCGGCATCCGCACCCGCTGGGTAATGGTGCGCGTCTTCATCCTCATGGGCGCGCTCGCGGGCCTCTCGGCCGCCATCGGCATCGCGCGCCTCAACGCCGCGACCAACGCCCTCGGCACGCAGGAGGAGCTCTACGTCATCGCCGCGGCCGTGATCGGGGGGACTTCGTTCGCGGGCGGCATCGGCACGATCGCCGGCGCCATGATCGGCGCCGTCGTGATGCAGTCCCTGCAATCGGGCATGGTGCTGATCGGCATCGAGAGCCCGATGCAATCCATCGTCGTCGGAACGGTCCTCGTTCTGGCCGTATGGATCGACACAATCTACCGCCGCCGCGCCAAATAGGACCCCTTCGCATGCTCGAGAAGCGAACACCCCTGGTTGAAATGGATGGCATATCCATTTCGTTTGGCGGCCTCCACGCTGTCCAAGATGCTCATATCGAGCTCTACCCCGGCGAGGTCGTCGGGCTCGTGGGTCACAACGGCGCCGGCAAGTCCTGCCTGATGAAGATTCTCTCGGGCGCCTATAAGCGCGATTCCGGCGTGATCCGGATCGACGGCAAGGAAGCGGTGATCAACAACCCGCGCGACGCCAAAACCTACGGCATCGAGACGATCTACCAGACGCTGGCGCTCGCCGATAACGTCGATGCGGCCGCCAACCTCTTTCTCGGCCGCGAGATCGTGACCCCGATCCGCACGCTCGACGAATTCGCGATGGAAGCCGAGGCCCGCAAGGTGATGGGCCGCCTCAACCCCAATTTCCGCCGCTACAAGGAGCCGGTGAAGGCGCTCTCCGGCGGCCAGCGGCAGTCGGTGGCCATTGCGCGCGCCATCCTGTTCAACGCGCGTGTCCTGATCATGGACGAGCCGACCGCGGCGCTGGGGCCGCAGGAAACGGCGCAGGTCGCCGAACTCATCAAGCAGCTCAAGTCGGAAGGGCTCGGCATTTTCCTCATCAGCCACGACCTGCACGACGTCTTCGACCTCTCCGACCGCATCGTCGTGATGAAGAACGCCCAGATCGTCGGCAGCGTGAACACCCGGGACGTGACCAAGGACGAGGTGCTCGGCATGATTATCCTCGGCAAGTGCCCGCCGAGCGCCATTCGCGGCCCGGGGGCGCTGCGCGACTGAAACCGCGGGGCAGGGCGCGGGCCTCCCGCCTTGCCCGGCTCTCCCTACATCGCACGAGCCCGCCATTGCGGCCGACGGGCGGTTGGCGGACAACGCCGCCTGTGCTCTACCTTTCGCTCGGAGGGCACCATCCATGGCAAAGCGTCAGGCGCCGAAGGCGGCCGATGGGGTAACCGTGCAGCACCGCTACCTCCCGCTCTATGGGGCGGCGGTCGTGGGTGTCGTGGTGGCGATCGGCTCGGCCCTGTTCCTCAAAGGCTCGGCCATGGATCTCGGGGCGGTCGCCTTCTTCCTCACCTACATTGCCACCGTGCTCTATCGGCTGCCGCGCCTGACCAAGGCGTACCTGCGCGCGCACGCCGACCAGTCCGATGTCCCGGGATATGTGCTCCTCGCACTGGCGCTGCTGGTGCTCGCCATCTCGGCCGTCTCGCTCTTCGGGCTGCTCAACAGCGGCACCGAGCACGCCTTCTTCGACCTGGCGCTCGGCATCGCCGCGGTGATGCTCGGCTGGCTCGGCATCCACACCATGCTCGCCTTCCACTATGCCTTCGAATACTACGGCACCGATGAGGCGAGCGCGCCCGGCAAGGACGGCCGGAAGCCCCACATTGGCGGGCTCGGTTTTCCGGGCACCGAACAGCCGGACGCGCTGAGCTTCCTCTATTTCTCCTTCGTCGTGGCGATGACGGCCCAGGTCTCGGACGTGACGGTCACGTCGAACGCGATGCGTCGCCTCGTGCTGCAGCACGGGCTTTTGTCCTTCTTCTTCAACACCGTGATCCTCGCCATGGCGGTCAACATCGTCGTGACGGTCGGGCACTGACCCAAACGCGTCACAAGTTCGCCCGACTGGTGTATTCGACACGGCAAATCGCGTTCGGTCACAAGGGACGGTTCATGCATTCGAGGCTTTTGATTGCCTTGCCCGCTGCGCTGCTGCTCGGGCTGGGACTCGCCGCGTGCGGCAACAAGCAGGACGCAACCCCGCCCGCCGCCGGCAATGCCGCCTCGCCCCCCGGCAGCGCCGACACCACAGCGGCGCCCCCCGCGGCCAAGGCGACGGACGCCGATGCGACGCCGAATGCACCTGCCCCTGCCGCCGGTCCGGCCGGCACGGTGCCCTCGTCGACGACCGCTGCCACATCGGGGGTGACGCCCCCCTCGGCGGAGGAAAAGCCCAGGGCAGCGGGCGGCGGAACGGGCCCCGCGGCAGCGCCTGCAGCGGCTTCCACCTCTGCGGAACATCAACCAGCCGCACCCGCACCCGCGGCCGCAAGCGGGAACGCGACGCCGGCGCCTGCTTCCCCGGCGCCCGGAGCAGCGAGCACACCGTCGGCGGCTGCGACGCCCCCGGCCGGCGCGACCCCGGGCGCCTCAACGTCCGCCGCTACGCCTGCTGCTCCGGCCGCGGCAACACCCGACGCTGCCGCAACGGCACCCCCCGGGGCGCCCGCCACGTCCCCGAGCCCGGCAACGGCCGCTGCCCCTTCCGCAGCATCGCCGAGTCCACCTGCGACCCCTACGCCGAATGCCACGCCAGTAGAGCCCGCTCCGGTCCCGGCCACCGATACTGCGCCCGCCCCCGCGGCGCCCGCGACGCCCCCCGATTTCGGGCACGCCGACACCGACCTCGATGCCCGCATCTCATTTGCCGAAGCCCAGAAGATCTGGCCGAGCCTGACCCAGGCCCAGTTCGACGCCAAGGATGCCGACAAGAGCGGTTACCTCTCGGCCGATGAGTACCTCGCCCTGGTCAAGGACCCCCCCAAATAGGCCGGGCATCCAAACCCGCGTCGCTTGACGCCTGGCAGCGTTCGTGTTTTGTTCCCGCCTCGGAGGGACGATATGCCATCGATTACCGGTGAGTTCGACGTCAAGACGCTGCCGCAGGCGCCCGAGCCCGACCCGGGCTTTTCCGCCGTCTCGCGCCTGCTGCTCGACAAACAGTTTCATGGCGCGCTCGAGGCGGTGAGCCGTGGGCAGATGCTGGCGGTCGGCGGCGAGGGAGGCTGGGGTGTCTATGTGGCGATCGAAAAAGTGGAAGGTGCGCTGGAGGGTCGCCGGGGGACGTTCATCCTCTACCACAACGGCA
>DASZTU010000064.1:0-1760 GCA_035547975.1 Devosiaceae bacterium
CCGCGCGGGCCGGCCGCGGCGGGCCGGGTCTGCGGGCCTAGACCGGCTCGCGCCGGCCTCGCGCCACGGCCTGCCCGCGCCGCTGAAGCTCCGTCTCGGCCCGCTCGCAATGCTCGATCAGCCTCTGGCGCAGCTCGTGCAGGTCCTTGTCGCTGAGCTTTTCGGCCTGCACGAATCGGTTGTCGGCCTCGCGCATGGCGAAGATCAGCTCGTCGAGCTTGGCCTGCACGGCCTCGCCGTCGCGGTTCTGCGTGTTCTGCAGCACGAACACCATGAGAAAGGTGATGATGGTTGTGGCGGTATTGACCACCAGCTGCCAGGTTTCGGAGAACTGGAAGATGGGCCCCGAGATCGCCCAGATCAGAATCAGGGCGCAGGCGGCGCTGAACGTCAGCGGCCGGCCGGCAAGCTGGGCCACGCGATGCGAGAAACGGACGAACGGGCCGGGAGAGCTCATGGCGTGGGCCGGTTGCGGGAAGCGACATCTGCCAACGCGCTCGCTGCACGGCAGGTTGCGTAGAGGGAGAGGTGCATGACCAGGGCGTTGATGTTCGTGGGGAGCTGCACCGGTCCGCTCGGCTATGTGAGCCGGCCGGCCGGCAAAGGCGTCGCCGCCTTTCGCATCGATCTCGAGACGGGCCTCGGCGAGGAGCTCGCGGGCCTGACCGGCATCGTCAATCCCACCTTCCTCGCCGTCGCGCCCGGCGGCCGCTCGCTGCTTGCCACCAGCGAGCTCGAGGGCCAGCTCGAGGGCCTCGTCACCGCCTGCGCCATCGACAGGACGACCGGCGCACTGCGCCCGCTCGGCCGCGAGGGGTCGCGCGGCTGGACGCCGGCGCATCTTGGGTTTTCGCCAGACGCCCGATACGCCGGGGTTGCCAATTACGGGGCGGTGCCCGCCGGCGCGCCTCCGGGCGCATCGGTCGCGATCTTCGCGCTCGCCTCCGGTGGCGCGATCGCGCGCCTCGCCGCAGAGGCGACCCACGCGGGAACCGGCCCCAACGCGGCGCGGCAGGATCGCCCGCACGGCCACTGCGTCCGCTGGACGCCGGACGGCCGCTTCGTGCTGGTCTGCGATCTGGGCATCGATCGGCTCGTCGTTTACCGCTTCGAGCCCGCCAGCGGCGCAATCGCGCGGCATGGCGAGATCGCCCTGCCCGCGGGCGACGGTCCCCGGCACCTGGCGTTTCATCCCGACGGAAGGCGCCTTTATGTGGTGTGCGAGCTGAGCTCGAGCGTTGCCAGCTTTGCCTGGGACTCAGGCGCCGGCGCCGCGCGGCTGCTCGCCGACGTCTCGACCCTGCCCGCGGGCGGTTTTGCCGGCAATTCCTGCTCGGCGATCGCCATCTCGCCCGACGGCCGGCGCCTCTACGCCGGCAATCGCGGCCACGACAGCCTCGCCCGCTTCGCCATCGACGCTGAAGGCGTCGCCCGCTTCATCGGCACGACCCCGAGCGGCGGCCGCGTCCCCCGCGATTTCGCCTTCGATCCCTCCGGCCGCATCATCGCCGTGGCCAATCAGGAGAGCGACTGTGTAACCCTGTTCCGCTACGAGCCCGTCAGCGGCGATCTCATCCCCCTCGGCCAACCCATCCCCACCGGCTCCCCCACCGCGATCGCCTTCCACCCCCTGCTGGACTGACGTTCCACCCACCCCGCCAAACCCTCAGTCGGCACTCCTTCCCCGCCCCCGCAGTCAGCACTCCTCCCCCACCCTTTCAGTCAGGACTCCTCCCCCGCCTGCGGGGGAGGGGCACCAC
>DASZTU010000065.1:0-2173 GCA_035547975.1 Devosiaceae bacterium
TTCGACAGGCTCACCATGAGGGCTTGGGAATGACCTCGCGCCGGGAGGACCATGGCGTCAGGCGACCCACAACCCCGGGGACCTCACCCTGAGCCAGTCGAAGGGCGAGGTCGGGACCGCGGGTCAGCCGGTCCAGCCGCCGTCGATGACGTGCACCTGCCCGGTGGTATAGGTGGCGCCGGCGAGGTAGACGGCGAGGTCGGCGACCTCCTCGGGCTGACCGATGCGGCCGATCGGCTGGCGGGCGATGAAGGCGCGCCGCGCCTCCTCGACATTGCCGGTCGCGGCCCAGCGCTCGTGGAGCGAAGGGCTATCCACGGTGCCGGGGGCAATCGCGTTCACACGGATGCCCTTGCCGACGTAGTCCGCCGCAACCGATTTGGTGAGGCCGATGACGGCGGCCTTGGAAATGGAATAGGCGGCGCGGTTGACCACCCCTTTGACCGAGCTCGCGACGGTCGCCATGTTGATGATGGCGCCGTCCTGCCGCTCGATCATCTGCGGCAGCACGGCCTTGATCATATGCACCTGCGCCCAGAGGTTGAGGTCGAAGGCGAATTCGAGCTCCTTGTCGGGCATCTCGAGGATGGTGCCCGAGTGCACGACGCCGGCGCAGTTGAACAGGATGTCGATGCGGCCGATCTCCTCGACGGCGGCGAAGATGGCGTCGCGGTCGAGCACGTTCAGCAGCCGCGTTTTCACGTTGGGCACGCTGTCGAGCTCGCGCAGCTTGGTCTCGTTGACGTCGGTTGCGATCACCGTGGCGCCCGCCCGGGCAAACGCTTCGACCGAGGCGCGCCCAATGCCCTGGGCCGCTGCCGTGATGAGCGCGATCTTGCCGGAGATATCGGCCAATTCCTGTTCCTCCAAATAGTCGCCGAATGCGCGCGGCCCCGACCGGCCGGTGGTGTCCGGCGGGTCGGGTGCCGTTGTCGGCGGCGATGGCTTAGCACTCCCGGCGCCGGTCGGGCCAGTGCTCCCTTCGTCGATCCGGCAACCGGCGCCCGGTTGACGGCGCGGGCTCGGGGCGGCAGCATCGCGCCAAGCGCCAGGTGGGAGAAGCGGGAATGTCGGTGTCGGACGAGCGGGAACGCTATCGCGCCCCTGCCCTCGACAAAGGCCTCGATATTCTCGAGCTCCTCGCCCACACGGACGAGGGCCTGAGCCAGGCCGAGATCGCCAAGTCGCTCGATCGGACACCCAACGAGATCTACCGGATGCTCGACCGGCTGGTGCGGCGCGGCTATGTGCTGCGCGCCAATGGCGACCGCTATGAACTCAGCCTCAAGATGTTCGAGCTGGCGCATGCCCGGCCGCCGATCCAGCGTCTCGTGAGCCAGGCCCTGCCGGTGATGCGCCGCTTCAGCCGCGCCGCCGAGCAGACCTGCCACCTCGTCATTCACGACCGCAGCGCGCTCATCGTCGCGGCGCAGGTCGAGTCGCCGACCTACTGGGGCGTTTCGGTGCGGGTCGGGGCGCGGATCGGGCTCGTCAACACGGGTTCGGGGCACGTCTTTCTCGCCTATGCTTCGTCCGAGGAGCGACGTTTGATGCTCGAGGAGCAAGGCGACGACCCGGTTCAGAAGCTGACGCCGTCGCTGGTTGCGAGGCTCAAGCAAATCCGGGCGCAGGGGTTCGAGAGCATGGCCAGCGCCCAGACGCGCGGCGTCACCAATCTCTCGGTGCCGATCCTCGGGCCCACGGGGACGGTTCTCGCGGCCTTGACTTCGCCCTATACCGAGCGCCTCGACAACCGGGAGGTGCCGCACCAGCAGGCCGTGCTGGAGCTCGTCATCGCGGCCGGCAAGGAAATCTCGACGCGCGGCAACGCGCTCCAAGTCCAATCGGGGAGGCACAGGACCCAATGACGATCATCGACACCCATCTCCACCTCGTCTACCAGGACCGCTTCTCCTATCCCTGGCTCGACGGCGTTCCCGCCATCAACAAAGAGTGGACCGTCGAGAGCTACTTCGCGGAGGCCGAAAAGCTCGGGATCGAGGCGGCGCTCCACATGGAAGTGGACGTCGCCGAAAAGGACATCGAGGGCGAAACGCGCTTCGTCACGCGCCTCCATCCCAAGGTGATCGGGGCAATCGCCGCCTGTCGGCCGGAAAAGCCGGACTTTCCTTCCTGGCTCGAGATCGCGGCCTCGATCGGCGGGGTCAAGGGG
>DASZTU010000066.1:0-4304 GCA_035547975.1 Devosiaceae bacterium
CATTGCGACGCCGCACCTCGGCGCCTCGACGACGGAAGCGCAGGAAAACGTCGCCTTGCAGGTTGCGGAGCAGATTGCCGCCTATCTCATGACGGGCGAAATCACCAATGCCCTCAACTTCCCCTCGATTTCGGCCGAGGAGGCACCGCGCCTCACCCCCTTCGTAAAGCTCGCCGAAGCGCTGGGCTCGTTCGCCGGGCAGCTGACGGAAGACCCGATCAAGGGGGTGCGGATCGAGTTCGAAGGCGAGGTCTCCGGGCTCAACACCCGCCCACTGGTGGCGGCGGCACTCGCGGCCGTCCTCAAGCCGTCGCTTGCGGACATCAACATGGTTTCCGCGCCGCAGATCGCCAAGGACCGCGGCATCCAGGTCGAGACCATCGGCCGCGAGCAGCAGGGTGCCTACGAAAACTACATCCGGCTGACGGTGCTCACGGAAAAGCAGGAGCGCGGGGTTGCCGGCACGGTGTTCGCCAATGGCAAACCGCGCATCATTCAGGTGAAGGGCATCAACATGGAGGCGGAACTCACCCCCTCCATGCTCTACGTCACCAACGAGGACAAGCCGGGTCATATCGGGCGCCTCGGCACCCTGCTCGGCGACCTCGGGATCAACATCGCCAACTTCAACCTCGGCCGGGCCGCCGTGGGCGGGGACGCGATCGCGCTGCTCTCGATCGATGGCCGCCTCGAGGACAAGCAGCTCAACAAGATCGTGGCGCTTCCGGGCGTGCGGCAGGCCAAGGCGCTGACGTTCTGATCTGACGGGCAGGAGCAGGAGACGAGCTGTCGCCCCCTCGTTTACTTCGGCGCGGCCTGGTTGCCGCGCCGTAGGACGGCGATTGTTCCGTCCCCTACCCTGATCCGGTCCACCTCCTGGAATTGCTCCAGGATTGCATCGAGGGCCGGATCGCGGCGGGCCCAGGCGAGCCAGTCGTAGGAGGGGGGCACCTCCGCCAGAATGAGGTCGGGCGGCTGCCTCTCGAAGTCCTCGAGCAGCAGCTGCCGGTCCTGTTCGGCGAAGCGGGCGAGTTGCTCGATTTCCACGGCTCGCGAGTTCCGCGTGACGCCCAGCGCCCCGCGCGCGTACCACATCATGGGATTGCTGTTGACCAGGATGTCGCGCGCTTCCCGCGCGAGGGGATTGGCCAGGTTGAGGTCGGTGCTGATTGTGCCGATTCTCAGCCCCGGGCCGAAGCGCTGGAGCACTGGTAACAGCGGATCGGGCCGGAGAACAGGAGCGATACTGCCTGCTAACGCAGGCAGCCCGATGAGGCACCCGAGCGCGAGCACGCTGCCGGGAAGCGAAATCGGGCCGCGTTCGTCGTCTAGCATCACGGTGATGAGCAACAGCATCGCGAGGATCGTGGCGGGCAGCAGTTGGTAGTCCCAGCCCTTTCCTTCGAGCAGGAAGATGATCGAACAGGTGGCGGTGGCAACCGACAGGATCGGAACCGGGTTGCGCCTCGCCTGCCGGCGGAACAACGAGGCGGCGGCAAGGCCAATCGCATAGATTGTCCAGAGCGGCGGATCGATCAACAGCCCTGCCAGGCCGACGCGTTCCGGCACGTATAGCGCCCATGCATCGGGCAGGATGCGGGTGAAGAAGGCGGGGTAGAGGAGAGCCGCCAGCCCCACGTAAGCAAGCAGCAGGACACCAGTCAGCCAGTGCTCCATGCTGAAGAGCGGGCGTGGGGATCGCCGGCGAAGCGCGACCAGCAAGGCGACGGCAAGCACCACCAGTGCGAAGTGAGGCTTGATCGCGACGGCGAAGGCGTCGCCGGCCGCGGCCGCAAGGATCGCCCAGGCCGGCGGCGGCCTCACGTTGGCGTAGCGGAGGGCGGCGAGCGCAAGCCCAGGCAAGAGGCCGATGAGGATGAAATGCTCCCGCTCCGCAAAGCTGTTACCGGGGAACAGCAGTACGGCCGCCAGGCAGAGCGGTTCGGCGGCGGCACTCGAGGGTTGCCAGATGGGCCCAAGGATGTGCTTCGTCACCCAGAGCGCCGAGAGACCGGCCGCAACCGTTTCCAGGACGACGAAAGCCTCGGCCGAGAGGCCGGTCAGGCGCTCGAGCAGCGCCGGCAGCCAATAGAGCCAGACCGCCATCGGTGGGTTGGTCTCGAGCGTCCCGACATAGAGCTCGCGGCCGTCGAAGGCCCGTTCGTTGGCGGTGATGAGCCAGGCGACATCCCCGCTCGCGGGCGTTGCCAGCTGGAACGCCACAGCCAGCGCAACGACCAGCGCGAGCCAAAACGGGCGCCCGTCGATCCCGGTACGAACCGCGCCCGCCTCGGTCATGTTCGGCCTCGCCTGTTGTCGGAGGCTGCGTTCGGCATGCGCGGGCCTCCGCAACGTTCAAGGGGCCGCCGCCCCGGGCGCCGGATAGTTTGCCGACAAGCGGTGAAGGATAGGTTGCGGGCGCCTGGGCAAGTTGCGGCGCGAGGCTGGCCCCATGGCGCGGGGGGGCGGCGGCGCGGGGGGCCCGAGGTCTCTAGACGCTTGTGTTCGCCGGCGTTGGGCCGTATCAGCCCCGGGGCCGCAGTTCCGCAGGCCGGGCGGGGATTTTTGGGCAATGGCAAACGTAGTGGTCGTCGGCGCGCAGTGGGGCGACGAGGGCAAGGGCAAGATCGTCGACTGGCTGAGCGAGCGCGCCGATGTCGTCGTGCGCTACCAGGGCGGGCACAATGCCGGCCACACGCTCGTCGTCAACGGGGTCTCCTACAAGCTGTCCCTGCTGCCCTCGGGCGTCGTGCGGGGAAAGCTCAGTGTCGTCGGCAATGGCGTCGTGGTCGATCCCCACCATTTCGTCGGCGAAGTCCGCCGGCTGGCGGAGCAGGGGATAGCGGTCAGCCCCGAGATGCTGCGCATTGCCGACAATGCGCCGCTGATCCTGTCGCTCCATCGCGAGCTCGACGGGATTCGCGAGAGCGGCAATTCGGGGTTGCGCATCGGCACGACGCGGCGCGGCATCGGACCGGCCTACGAGGACAAGGTCGGCCGCCGCGCCATACGCCTCATCGACCTCAGCGAACCCGACACGCTGACGCCGAAGATCGAACGGCTGCTCGCGCATCACAACGCCCTGCGCCGGGGCATGGGACTGAGCGAATTCGAGCCGCAGGCGATCTATGAAGAGCTGATGTCGGTCGCGGGGCAGGTGCTTCCCTTCATGGACCGCGTCTGGGAGGTGCTCGACGAGCGGCGCCGGGCCGGGGCCCGCATCCTCTTCGAGGGGGCGCAAGGGGCGCTGCTCGACAACGATCACGGCACCTATCCCTTCGTCACCTCCTCGAACACGGTGGCGGGGCAGGCGGCGGCGGGCTCAGGCCTCGGGCCGACGGCGATCGGCTACGTGCTCGGCATCGCCAAGGCGTATACGACCCGCGTCGGGGAAGGCCCGTTCCCCACCGAGGATACGGGGCAGATCGGGCAGGTGCTGGGCGAGCGCGGGCACGAATTCGGCACGGTGACGGGCCGCAAGAGACGCTGCGGCTGGTTCGATGCGGTGCTCGTCAGGCAGACCGTCAAGACCTCAGGGATCTCCGGCGTTGCCCTCACCAAGCTCGACGTGCTCGACGGCCTCGACGAAATCAAGGTGTGCGTAGGCTATGAGTACGATGGCAAGAGGATTGACTACCTGCCTGCCTCAATGGGATCACAAGCTGCTGTTAAGCCCGTCTACGAGTCATTGGAGGGTTGGTCGGAAACGACGGCTGGGGCGCGCAGCTGGTCGGAGCTTCCGGCGCAGGCCGTCAAGTATGTCCGCTATATCGAGGAGCTGATCGGGGCGCCCGTCGCCATGCTGTCCACGAGCCCCGAGCGCTTGGACACCATACTTGTCAGGGACCCGTTCCAAGACTGAGAAACTTTGGTAAAACAGTGCGCGCACCGGTGAGTGTCGAATAGCGAATGGCGGATTACAAAGAGCTCATACGCAAGGCCATCCAAGCGCTGCCCGAGAACAATGGCGCTGCCCGCCGGGCAGTGTACGAAAAGGCTCGTGCGGCGCTCGTTGGCCAGTTGCGGGGGCTCGATCCACCGCTCGCCGCGCGCGACATCACCCAGCACCGGTTGCAGCTCGAAGACTGCATCCGCCAGGTCGAGCAGGAAGCCAGCGAGGCGGTGATCGCCGGCCTCAAGCAGAACGAGGAATTTTCGGGCAACGCCGCCGCGGCCCTGCCGGGTCCGGCGCCGCGTGCTCCGAGCTCCCGGCCAACCGCAAGTGCCGCCCGGCCCGCGCTGCCCAATGGCGCCTCGGCCCGCAACGGCGCGGCCGGCCCGCCGCGCCCCGCCGCCGCCCCGGC